>JBEPVU010000019.1:0-13055 GCA_041690855.1 Gammaproteobacteria bacterium
GTTCACGTGGGCTTGCCCATAATAGCTTTAACTGCGGATAAGGTTTTAGCTTGTTAACATACTCAGTCATGATGCCGACAGGATCGCGTCCTGTATCAGCAATACGGCCTGCAAAAACAGAAATATAGGCAGCAGGGCCTGGCGCAAGTGCATCAATAACGTTAGTAACTTGCTGATTAGTGGTTATGGCAGTGATATTTTGTTTTACATTAGCTTTTGCTAAAGAGCGGATAAGTGAATGAGTAGAATGCCCTTTAGTATTAGTCACTGGAATTTTGACATATACATTAGTCGCCCAACTAGCAATTTTGAGTGCCTGTTGATGCATTTCATCCAAGTCATCAGAAAATACTTCAAAAGAAATAGGACGATCAGTAATTGCCTTTAAAATATCCAGCGCAAAAGCTTCATAATTTGAAATACCTGCTTTACGCATCAGGGTAGGATTAGTAGTAAACCCGCTAATCAGAGGATTTTTATACATTTCAAGCATGCCTGCTTTATCAGCACCATCGGCAAAAATTTCAATTTTTAAGTTATCTAAAGTATTCATTAGGAATCCTCGATTTAGTTTAAGATAATCCAATCAGTAGCTTCTGTTAAGCTCTTTGTGACAAAATCAGCTGGTTTACTGGAAGGTTGTTCTGAGTAATTATAATTTAGCCAGATTGTTTTACAGCCCGCACGTTGGCCTGCTTCAACATCGCGCCAGCGATCGCCGATCATAAAACTTTTGCTTAAATCAATATTATGTGTTTTGGCCGCTTGTTGCAGCAGACCTGGTAAAGGTTTGCGGCACTGGCATTGATCCGTATCATCATGGTAACACACACTTATTTCATCTAAAGGTAAAGTTTGCATAATAACCTCATGAATTGTTTCAACGGTTGCTTTTGTTATTTTACCGCGTGCGACATCAGGCTGATTGGTGGCAACGCTTAAAAAAAATCCTGCGGCTTTGAGCTTTGATAAGGCCGTAAATGCGTCATCAACGATAATAAGTTCTGCAAGTGTCTGCGGTGGATAAGGTTTGCCTGCTTTAATGATGGCTTGATTGAGCACACCGTCTCGATCTAAGAATACGGCTCTTTTTATCAAACTGACTCCCACTTTGTTTGTGCGGCTTTTAATTTGGGATGAGAGACTAGTAAGTGCCAGATAACGGCTTGAAAGGCTTCAGCATGAGGTGTGGTGTTTTCATGGTTTGGCGTTGGAATTAAAACGCAGGCATCGGCTACTTGACGTGTATAGCCTCCATCGCGTCCAACAATACCCGTAATTTTAGCGCCTACTGTTTTAGCATATTGTAAGGCAGCGACTAAATTGGGACTAATATTTTTTTCAATATTACCACCGCCTACCGAGAGAACCAGTAACATATCCTTAGCGTTAAGACGGCTGACTTTTAGCCAATTGACAAAAACAGTAGCCCAACCCTCGTCATTAATCCTGGCGGTCAATTCAGATACGTTATCAGTGGGGGCATAAGCTTCAATGCCAACAATTTTGCGAAAATCGTTAACAGCATGAGACGCATTCGCCGCGCTGCCGCCAACACCTAAAATAAAAAGCCTGCCTTCATTAGCACGGCCATGCGATAAAATATCAACGCATTTTTCAATTTGCTGAGTATCTAATTGGCTAATAATTTGATTGGCTTCTGCCAGAAATTGTTTAATAAATTGCATCGGAGTCCCTGTTCATTTCGCGTTTTATAGTGGCGATTGCTGGAGAAAATAATAGCTTAGTTCTTTAATTCCTGCAAGCGAACCTACTTCATAAAAACGTTCTTTAACCAGGTAAGCGGCCAATTGTCCCTGTGCTAAAAGTGCTTGATAAAGTAGCGCCAGATCATAAGCCCTATCATCAGGCACGTTGGCAAATGCTTTTTTATTAAAAATTCCCAGTCCATAATCGATATGGTGCATGTGCGGTGTTTTCTTGATTTTATCGTAAGCAAGAATATGTTTACCATCAAACGCTACATTGCTGCTATCCCATTGGCTTGCATTATGAAATACCGTCATCAACGCGAGCTTTTGGCTGGAACGATAGGCGTGTTGTACTGCAGCGAAATCACAAGGTAAATAAGAATCACCGTAGAGTATAAAAAATGAATCGCAGAGTATCTGAGAGAGTGCTTTTTTAATGGCGCCTGCAGTACCTAAAAGTCTGGAGCCATCAAAGCAATAGTATATATTTATATCAATGTTGTTCTGAGGATGGTTGTCAATAACATCAACAATCATTTCGCCCAAATAGCCTAAACACAAAATAATATCAGTAACGCCTTGTTTTTTTAGCAGGCGTAATTGATGAATAATAAAAGGTTCTCCATTAATATCAACTAATGCTTTTGGAATTTTTTCTGTCAGAGGACGCAGACGCGTGGCAAGTCCTCCAGCAAGAATCACAACTGGATAACGTGGGATATTATTCATGATTGTGTTACAACCTGAGTGCCTGCAAAGTCAAAATGAAAGCGCACTTCCTGCAGTCCTGCTTCGCGCATGGCATGGCGCAAGCGCGTTTTATCTTCAGTATAAAACATTAAAAATCCGCCACCGCCAGCGCCGATCATTTTGCCGGCCATTGCGCCATTCTTAAGCGCAAGCGTGTACCAGTCGTCGATCTTATTATTGCTTATATTATTGGAACGTTTCTTTTTGTATTCCCAATGAATATTCATCAGATTTGCAAATTCATGTAAATCACCTTGTTCAAGCGCCATCTGGCTTTTTAAGCCTAATTCTTTAACGAAATGTAAATTCTCAATCATTGATTGGTTTTTTTCTTTACTCTTGAGATCCTGATCACGCAGGATGTTAGAAGCAGAACGTGAATAACCGGTAAAAAATAATAATAAATTATCTTCAAGATTGAAAAGTGTTTCTTGATTAATCTTAAGCGGCCATGCTTCCACTTGATCATTAGCTAGAAAGCGAAAGCAGGTGACGCCACCAAATGCAGCAATATATTGGTCTTGCTTGCCAATGGGTTCCTGTAGAAGATTTAATTCAATATGACAGGCTTCTTCCGCTAATTCACGTGGGTGAATTAAATTTTTCTGGTAAGTATGGAGTGCTTTAAGCAATGCCGTTGTAAAGCTGCCAGAAGAACCTAAACCAGTGCCAGCAGGAATATCCGCCATGCTGGTGATTTCTAAATAGGCAGGTGTTATATCCAGATGCTTTAGTGATTCACGAATAATAGGGTGTTCCAATTGATGAAGAGATTCAACACGTTCCAATTTTGAATATTTAACGATTAAATCCGTAACAAATGTCTGATGCAAAGTGATATAGACATATTTATTAATCGCGGCAGCAATTAAAAACCCTGTATGATCGCGGTAATACGAAGGCAAATCCGTACCGCCACCGCCTAATGAAATTCTTAATGGACTACGAACAATAATCATATCCTGACTCTTTATAAATATGCTCAACAATTTTTAATGCCGCGTAAGCATCTTGAAGTGATGCGGCGGGTTGTCTGCTATTGTTTATATCTTCAACAAATTCAGCGAATTCTACTACCCAGGAATCATCATTCATAGGATATTCCCAGGCATAGGTTTCAGGTGGCCCCATTTCGGGTTGCATTTTATAATAAGTAATGCGTTCTACACCGTAGCTGCCGCCTAATCCATTAATGTCAATTTTGCCAGTTTTTCCGTAGATTTCAAAGGAAAATAAATTTTTCCATTCTGTACAGCTGGCATGTAAAAAAGCCACTTGATTATGTTCAGTTTTTAAAAGTAAGAAGCCGTTATCATCTACTGGCATGTCCCAATAGTAAGTATGCGCAAATCCGGTAACAGATTTAAAATCTCCTAAAAACCAGCGTGCTAAATCGATTAAATGCACGCCTTGATCAATTAACTCACCGCCGCCTGATAACATGGGATTAGCACGCCACTCTTTATCATAACCCACACGGCCTCCGTGTCCATAACGTGCTCTCAGAAACATCAATTCTCCCACAGCGCCCTGATCTACAAGTGCACGTGCCTTACGTAAAGCGCGATGATAGCGATGATTGAAACCGACTCTGATTAAAGTATTATTTTTTTTTGCCAGCGCAAGAATAGGCAGTAACTCATCCGAACAACGTCCGCCTGGCTTTTCAACTAATACATGTTTACCGGCTGTGATAGCGGCTAGTGTGATTTCTGCTAATGAAGCGTGCAGCGTTGCGATAATAACAATATCTATCGCAGGAGAAGCCAGCGCTGTTTGCCAATCCGTTAATGCTTCGCAACCTGGAAATTTCGCTGCAAGCGCTTTTGCTTTTGCTTTAATGTGATCGACACAAAATAAGAGGTGGCAGCCATTTAGGAAATGAGCGCGTTTCTGGCCAATTAATCCACAGCCAATAATGGCAACGTTCATAGTGGTCCGCCCCAGTTTTTTTCTCTGTCTTCGGGAGTGATACGGCGTAAGGTATAAATATCCGTACTATTCAGTTCGGCAATATAATCTGGAAATTTTTTCCAGGGATCCCAGACGGCGCTAATAAGCTTTCCTGTAATACCATCGCTGGCTTGAGAAGCTAAGAAAACACATAAATCAGCGCCCACACTTAATGCAGTACCGCCGGTTTGTTTTTGTTTTAATGATTGTTGATAAAATTCTAATCCTACCTTATCGGAGCCTGCCGTCAGTACTTCATCCAGTAAGCGCGTATTAAGCGCTCCTGGCGCTACGGTATTTACTGTAATATTAAAATCCTTTAGTTCTAATGCTAATGTTTCTCCAAAACGAACCACAGCTGCTTTTGATGCGGCATACGCGCTTAAATAAGGGAGTGGTTTAGTTGCGCCGCCACCTGACAATAAAATAATTTTTCCGTATTTATTTTTTTTAAAATAGGGGATAGTTTCCTTACACAGCAGCACGCTTCCTTTAAGATTAATATCAATCGCACGCGACCATTCCTCCCAATCCACTTCTTCAAGTGGGCCTTTGGTTCCATATACACCAGCGTTTGATACCAGTATATCTAATTTTCCCAAGTGTTTTAGGGTGTTTTCTACGAGCTGATGAACCTGTTCAGGCGAAGAAATATCTGCCTGCTGAATAAAAATTTTTGCTTTTTTGGTTAAGGCTGGCTGCAATTCTTCATAGACTTGTTCCAATAATTGCAAATTGCGAGCACATAACATGACGCTTGCGCCTTCGGCGATAAATTGTTTTGCTATCGCTAATCCAAGCCCCTGGTTAGCCCCTGTAATCAATGCACATCGGCCTGCTAATTGCATTTTTTGCTACTCCCCACAGTAAAATAGTGTACTCGCTTATCATTAGCATCAATAGCTGAAATGATACCGGCTGGATCAAATATAATGGGTATTTTTGAATGGGACAATAAATTTTCCAATGTGATATTTTTAAATTCAGGCCAGTCGGAATAAATAATAACCGCATCTATATCTTTCAATGCTTGGTTCATTTCTGACTGTAATTCGATCATTTGAGTGAAAGGTGATGGCACTTCTGTAACTACAGGATCATAAGCTTTAATTTTGCAGCCTGCTTTATGGAGCCATTGGCATATTTCTAATGCAAATGATCGGCGTAGTGTATTGGTGCCTGCTTTATACGTTAAGCCTAATAAAGCAAATGTTTTGCCTGTTAGTGGGTTAAATTGTTTTTGGATTTTTCGAAACAGCCAGGCCTGGTGGTACTGATTACTGGCATTAATGGCATTAAGGAGATGAGCAGGGGTGTTAATTGTTTTAGCGATTTGCGTGAGATATTGCACGTCTCTTGCTAAAGTGCCACCAGCTATGGCATTGCCAGGATGTAGATAAGCCTTAGGGCCAATTCTTTCTTCACTCTTTAAGCCTTGTTCAACTTCACAAGCATCTGCGCCTGTTTCTTCACATAAAACGGCCAGTTCATTAATAAAACTAACGGAAGTAGCCAGAAAAGCATTAATGGCATGCTTGGTCATTTCAGCGGATTCCAGCGACATCCAGATAAAGCGCTGCGTAAAGACACCTAGTAAAGCAATAATTTTCTGTTGCTTTGATGCATCTGATAATCCAACTACAACCCGATCAGGATTAGAAAAAACAGTAATGGCTTTGCCTAAGCGTAAATTCTCTGGAATGCACGCAAAAGCAATATTTTTTTGTTCTGCATTAGCAATAGATATTTGTAAGCGGCGTGCAGTACCAACCGGTAATTGTGATGAGATAATAACCAGTGTATCAGGTGATAGATAAGGAAAAATTTTTTTACATTCATCAATAACAAAATCAATATCAGCGTTATCATTATTATCAACAGGTGTGTCATAGGTGATCCATACTACTTCTGAATCCGCAATGCTTTGAGCTTGCGAAGTAAATGCAAGTGTCTTGTTTTGTTGGCCTTGTGCGATAAGATCATCTAATTCAGGTTCGAAAATAGGTAATTGGCCCTGGGTAAGGGCTTTAATTAATTCATCATCAGCATCATACCCTGATACTGTATGGCCTGCTCGTGCAAGACAGGCGGCGGTGACCAATCCTAAATGCCATAATCCAGCAACCGTTACTTTCATTTTTAGCGCTCCAGAATCCACTGATTATTTTGTAAAAATTGTAACGTTTTAATAATGCCTTCCTGAATGCTTAATTTAGGCTTCCAGCCTAGTTTTCTAATTTTATCGCAGGCTAAAAAAATAAAAGGATTGTCTCCAATCCAGCCGCGTTCTCCCCCTGTATAGATGAGTTCTGGAGATAAGCTTAAATGTTCAGCAATCCATTGAATAGAATGATTGACTTCGCAGTATTCATCAGTACCTAAATTAAAAATATTAACTTTATCATCTGCTTTTTCCAGTGCGCATAAAACAGCATCAATGCAGTCTTGAATATAGAGATAGGATTTGCGTTGTTTACCGTTACCTAATACGTGTAATTGAGTTGGGCTTTTACAGAGTTGTTGGTAAAAATCAAACACATGGCCATGCGTGTAGCGTTCGCCTAAAATTGAAACAAAACGAAAAATATAACTCTGAAATCCAAACCCTTCACAGTAAGCCTGAATTAATCCTTCAGCTGCTAATTTAGAAGCGCCATATAATGAAGTCTGCACTGGAAAAGGCGCATCTTCCGGCGTAGGAAAAATGTTGGCCTCACCATACACAGAACCTGTAGAGGAGAAAGCAATTTTCTTAACGCCATTAATACGCATGGCTTCTAGCACGTTAAAAGTAGCTAGTGTATTTTGCTCTAAATCTTTGTGCGGATGTGAGGTACCAAAACGGACATCGGCATTGGCAGCCAGGTGAAAAACCACGGCTGCGTTTTTTATTGACTGAGTAATTAATTCTTTATTAAGTAAATCGCCTTCTATCAAGGTGAAATGAGGTGATTGCTTAGCAGCAGCGAGAAAATCAGGCAAACCTGTTGAAAAATTATCATAGCCAATAACTTCATGACCCTCTTGAAGAAGACGATCTACCAAATTACTGCCAATAAAACCGGCACAGCCGGTGACGAAATAGCGCATAAATGTTTCCTTTGTTTTTTATAAGTATTTAGCTTTTTTAGATTCAAATACAAAATGTTTCATTACAAAAAAACTCACTAGTGTGGTGGAAATAGTCGCTAGGATTAAACCAATATAAGGAGAACTTTGGGCTATCGCTACCACGAACCACATAGCCGTTAATGTGATAGCGTAATTTATTGCCAGCATCAATAAATATTTCCAAAGATTATGAATTAATTCTTGTTCTGTTGCGCGATAGGTGAATGTGCGATGCAACAGAAAATGACAAATTACAGTAATTATATAAGCAATTGAAACCGCAATCCTATAATCAAATCGGATTAAACCATAGAATAGATGAAAGGAAAAAAAATAAATACCAAAAGTGGTAAGCCCAACGATAATAAATTTTATCAATTGCAATGACAAAGGTTTATTTAAAGGGGGCATTCATTTCTCCTGGGTTAAATTTTTTGCAAGCGAAATTTAATAATAGCGCGTATCCACGTTAATGGGTCATGAATAACCCTGATTTTTTTCCCTTCTTTGAATGACCTGGAGCGGTAATTTACAGGAATTTCTATAGGCCTATATCCGCTTCTAACCAGTTTAATCAAAAGTTCATAGTCAAAATCAAAGCGATCGCATTCAAATGTTAATCCCTGCAGACAATCAGCACGAAAAACTTTATACATTGTAAAAGGGTCTTTTAATCGTAACCCAAAGCAAATATTGACTAAGAAAGTAAAAAACCAATGTCCTAGATTGAGCAAATGTCCCGCCAAACGTTGATCGCTAAATTTGCGCATTTTCCAGGTACGGCCCCCATGACGGGCACCTAGGACAAAAGCGGCTTCCCCAGCCACTAAAGGTTCAAGCAGAGCATCGTAATCTTCAAGATCATACTCATCATCGGCATCTTGGATTAAAATAAAATCTCCGCGTACATATTCTAATCCAGCACGGACTGCATGTCCTTTGCCGTGAGGCTGATCCTGCCAGATTATTTTGACCCGTTCTCGTCCTTCATACTGACGAAGAATTTCTGGAGTCTTATCGGTTGATTTACTTTCGATAATAATTAATTCAATTTCAATATCGGCAATCTGCTTGGCTAATACCCGTTCTATCATCGTTTGTACAGTTTTTTCTTCGTTAAATACTGCCATAATAACGGAGAGTTTTTTTACTGGACGAATAACTTGTTTTTTTGCCATCATTATTATTCCACCGGCATCAACGCGAATGGGATGTCTTAGCAAAAAACGAGGCAGCAAGCGTCTTAACAACTGCAGTACGCCTGTGAATGGCTGGACTGGATAACGATCAAAATGTTCAGTGATATAATCAATACTGAGTGTCTTTTTAGCTTTATTAATTTTTAAGCCTCCAAAGCTTTCCGAATACAATAATCTTTTTAGCGTTGCTTTGGAAAAATACCATAAGTGTTCTGGTTTGAACTCCATCCATTTATTCTTCATCAAGCGGGCAGATAAGGAATCAATGCTGGGTACGATGGCTATCGCAATACCCCCTTCCCGTAGTAGCGATCGCACATTGCGTAAAAATTCACGTGGATTACGTACATGTTCTAATACATCAGCAAACACAATATAATCAAACTGCTCTTTTGTACCTGATAACTCAGTGATTTCACCACAAATAATTCGCCCACGGGTGCCCAGTTTCTTGGTTGCAATTTCTACGGCATGTGCGGAATATTCGATTCCAGTAACTGTAAGCCCTTTAGATGCCGCTTGCATTAGAAGATCCCCATGGCCACAACCAATTTCTAATAGACTACCTGTTAAAGGAGCTTTCACGTAAGATTCAAGTAAGTTCAGATAATGGGCGGCAGTATTGGTTTTTAACAGGGATGCACGAGCCTGGCCATGAATATCATCGTCAGCCGTCAAAAAATAATTGGCATTGTAAATATTAGCTAACTCATGATCGGTCGGTTGAGGGTTTAAACGCATCATACCGCAATTTGCACAATCTTCAACGCGAAATTTGCCGATAGAAAAATCGTAATGAATTTTCCTTCCATTACAAATAAGGCAATAACCACTAATACTAGTACTGGTTGATTCTGTCATAAGTCCTCTTTAGTCCATCATGATGCCTTACTCCCAATTAAAATTTTATTGAGCGTAGTCTTCAAGGTGGATAATAATACACGGACGAGGTTGAAACAACTATTAGTCTTGTCCAATGCAAGATCAATCCCTCCCTTTTTAAATGTTGCGCAATCCATCACGTTTACACCCTTGTAGGTTCTAGAATGTTTTCGGGATATCCAATGCCCAATAGAAAAATTCATAGATACTGGTAATTAATCTGCCCAGAGGCGTTAACGTAACAGCCCCACTTTTAATTTCAATAACTCCAGTCACTTGTTGCTCAGCTAAACGCTTTTCAACCATATAAGAACCTCTTATGTATTGTAAATTTGTTGCCTGAATAAGCTCATTTTTTGTAATTGTTTTTCCTATATCATTGGAGTTTTTGACTTTGATTAGTAAAAAGACCGATAGTGATCGATCGCACATTGTTGGGCCTAAAACATTGTATAAAGAAGAAAGTAGAAAAAAAATAAGGCAGGCATTGGTCAAAAACACTGCATTGCAGGGCAAGATTCGCACAAATACAAATTTTATAAAAAAACTAGTTATAATCATTGTAAGAATGATATCCAAAAAAATACCGTGTAAAACAATCTTGGGATGTAAAAATTTAAAGTGTAATAGATTAATAATAAAAAAGATAATTAAAAGGGTGAAGCAATATCCAAGTGTTAAAGTTAGATATTCACGCCAGCTTATTTGATTCATAATTTATCATCCGCCATTGTTTATTGATAAAAGATTTACCCGAGTGCCAAAACAATCATCTAAGTAAAGAACGTTTAGTGCAACCCTCTTTTTTTTCATATGCGATAATACCAGAGTCAGTGCTGGAATAAATTCAGAGTATTTTTCAATTTTCCTTGTGCGTGCTCCATCTAAATAGAGGATTTCAATGTTCCCATTGATGAAAGCTGATATAACTTCAGGTTTAACACTCGCTATTCGATTCTTCTTTAAGGTATTTTTACCAAGAATGTCCATAATTGAAGCGTGATTTGCGGAAACATCGTTAGTGAAAAAATTCTCAGTATCAAGGTCACTTATAAAAGCAACATTCTTGGGAAGACCAAGAGTTGTTTCTTTTGCCAAGAAAATAGGCTTAAATAAAAATTTTTCGCGCTTTGAATTCCCCCCCATGTCTGTATTATCAATAATTAAGCCAATATTATTTGGATAGGGAATTGCCGCTAAAATGCATTCTGTATGTTGTTGGGCATGTTGTAAATTTTCGACCAGTTCTCTTGATAGTTCCCTATTTTGAATAACATTGGGAGCAGTAATATATACATTAAGTAAAATTCCAATAAATAAAAATATATTTAAGTATTTAATTTTAAAATTTGTTGCATTAGTGGCTAGCAATATGGCTAGAATGATCATTGTAAATGCGTAATATGATAAAAATCTTTGATTGATTGTGAATGCAAAAATTGCGCTGAATAAAAAAATGAGCAGGGATACTAGATGAATTTTTTTTTGTCGACAAGCAAGATAAATCATAACCGCTATTAAAAATAGATTGATAAGAGGAATTGAAGTTTTATTAATGCCGCCAAAATAAACTAAATCCCATTCGGAATATCGACCGGTAAGCACATCTCCCCAATGGCTAAGAATTGCCCTGAAAGAACCATCAAAATAATGCCCATTGGCGCGAATATTTTCAATAAATAAATGAGGATTTACTAGCAATGTTGGATTACAAACAAGAAATCCTAATATAAGCGCCAAGATATGACCCATGAAATACTTAAATTTAGCAACAGTAAGGTTTGCAAAAAAATTATCCGCCACAAAAAAAGCAATCGCAACGCCTGCATCCAATTTCAACCCCAAGCAGAATCCAAGCGCAAAGAAAGCAAACAAAGAATATTTTTTTTTGATATAAATTAAGTAATAACTTAATGCTATTAAAAAACATTGAAAAAATTCTGGAAAAATTAATTTTCCACCCCACCAAAAAAGCGGTAATGTGAGAACAAAAATAGTAAAAAGTATAATAGTAAAAAGTATAACGGTTTGCTGTTGTGTCCGTTCCTGAAAAGAAATCTTAAAGGGTAAAATCAGTAAAAAAGCTGTAGCAGTAAGGCTTAGTAGTGAGAAAATCCGCAATATGAAAAAAGTTATTTGATCATTAAAAAAACGTTCAATAAGTGCGCCAAAGTACCAGAATGCTGAACCATGTCCCTGATAATTATCGACCTGTAGATAAGCCGCATGTTTGATATCATACATATGTTGTGTATGCCATAGTTCATCTGGAACAAATGCATTTGCAAGAAAATCAGGCAGCCGCAGTAGAAAAAACAAAAATACTAATAATAGCCAAGCATACATTGCATAATTATTTCCTTTATTCCTATTAATCATCGATACTCACTCACTTAAATTATATTAAGACTTAGATTTTAGCAGTATAAAGTTTGTAAACTCAAGGCGCTTGAGCTTGGGTAGCTGACTTAAATCTGATTCTTGCAGCGTTTGATCAAAAGCTTTCATGTATTCTCGTTTGACAATGATGAACCGATGCTCTTTAGTAAGCTGCTTTATACTATTTTCAAAAGCTACTTTACCTACTACTAGCAGACGCGCTTTAGAAGCGTTAAGTATAATGATATAAGATATAGTTTTTAAATATTACAGGATGAGTGATGTCAATACTAACCTTAAAATTATTACTGGCTTTAAAGTCTTTAACCATTTTCAAAAAGTTATTATTATTTTTCTTTTCAACGACAATCACACTTTGTAAATGACCTTTTTTAAGGTAAACAGAAAATCGCTGAGGTGATGCCCACTGGTTGGCTGATGGCCAATCGGTAGCTTTGATCTTGACCAAAAACTCAGGGTAAAAAGTATTTGCTGTAAAATCTCCGCTAAAAGAAGCCAACTCTTTAATTTCTGATGTTGCCCCTACCTGATAAACAGGGTAAATTTTTATTCGTTTTGGTTGTGCTTGTAAATAAGCGCTAATATCTTGATATGCTGGATTTGGTAATTTTATCCAAAACGCTTCTGAAGTGAACTTTAAACGATGTGTAACGAAATCACTTAGATTAGGGTACGTTGCGATTAAAGCGATGAGAGTAAAACAATAAAACTGCCAATTTTTTAATTGCCGTTCTCTTAATAATTGAATCAGGTAAAGAAAACCAGATAGCATCCCAGCAACGGCAAATTTATGAGTTGCATCCCATCTGTTAATATTATCTAAGGAAATAAACAATGGAGTAAGAGTTGAGAATAAGAACATCAATTGAGCAAATGAAATGTGGGTCACTTGCTTTTTTTGCAATAAGGAATAACCTTGTTTCCATAGTGAGCTGAATGCATATCCCAAAAGCAAAATCCATGGGCCTGTTAAACGCAAAATTTCGCACCATTCTGTCCAATCGCGCGATCTAAATTGCGGATTTAAATATTTAACACGAGTTACTAA
>JBEPVU010000020.1:0-12797 GCA_041690855.1 Gammaproteobacteria bacterium
TCCGTTGAGCCGGTATCATTTGTCCCACGGGTAAACTTTGACATAACTTCGCTTTTAGCTTGAGTGGTTAATGGCATAATCTCTCTCGTTCAATTGAATACTAGTTAATAATAAGGCGCACATTGTAGCGGGGAGTGGGTTTCGATACAAGAGTCTGGCATAATGCATTTTATCTTTAATAACATCAGCAAAACATGCCTATTTTTAATAAAATACGTGCGTTTATTGTAGGAACGCCGCGCGATCCTTTAAATCCCGCCACGCAACGCCATATTGCCCTTATCGCCCTGCTGGCCTGGGTGGGGCTAGGCGCCGATGGCTTGTCTTCCTCCTGCTATGGCCCGGAAGAAGCTTTTATCGCCCTGGGCGCTCATACCTCCCTGGCGCTTTATATCGCCATCGCCACCGCCTTAACCGTGTTTGTCATTTCGCTGGCTTATAATCAGGTCATTGAACTGTTTCCCAGTGGCGGGGGCGGCTATAAAGTAGCTACGCAGCTTTTGGGTAAACATGCAGGGTTAGTCTCGGGTTCCGCGCTGATTGTCGATTATATCCTCACCATTGCGATTTCCGCCGCCAGCGGTATGGATGCTTTATTCAGTTTATTGCCCATTAGCGCACAGGAATTCAAATTCACCGCCGAGCTGCTGTTAATTGTCATATTAATCGGACTAAATCTGCGCGGCATGAAAGAATCGATTAAAGCGCTGCTGCCAATTTTTTTAGGCTTTGTCATTGTGCATTTTATTTTAATTATGTACGGCGTGATTAACCATCGCAGCACCTTGCCGGAAGTTTTTATTCATACGGCGAAGGAAACGCATTTGTTAGCCAAAGAAACCGGCTGGGCTTTTGTCATTGCTTTACTACTGCGTTCTTATTCTTTAGGCAGTGGTACCTATACAGGCTTAGAAGCTGTTTCTAATAATGTAAACCGCCTAGTGCATCCGCGTGTACGCACGGGTAAATGGACTATGTTTTATATGGCGGCGTCATTAAGTTTTACGGCGGCCGGTATTATCTTATTGTATTTGTTGTGGCATGTGCATCCTGTTAATGGTGAAACCTTAAATGCAGTCGTTTTCCACGAAATTCTAGGTAATTCTTCTATCGGCCATACTATTTTGATTATCACTCTGGCGTTAGAAGCTGGCTTATTATTTGTCGGCGCTAATACAGGCTTTTTAGCGGGGCCGACTGTACTGGCCAATATGGCGATTGATAGTTGGCTGCCGAATCGTTTTCGGCATTTATCCAGTCGTTTAGTCACACAAAACGGTGTTATTTTATATGGACTGGCTGCTTTAATTATTTTGTTTTTAAGCCATGGCGAAGTGGCGTGGTTAGTCGTGCTTTATAGTATTAATGTATTTATTACTTTTACGTTATCTATTTTAGGCTTATGTGTTTACTGGTGGCGTCATCGGCAAGAAACGACTCAACATTGGTATTTACGCTTTATTTTTTCATTATTTGCTTTATTAATCAGCGGTGGCATTTTACTGGTAACGTTATTTTCTAAATTTACGGCGGGCGGCTGGGTGACCATTTTAATCACGGGGGCAGTGATTGGTCTTTGCCTGGTGATTAAAAAATACTATGACAATGTTGCGCTTAAATTGCAGAAAATAGATGTTTTACTGACTCGCCTATCTGACATGCCTGCACAGACCACGCCGACTTTAGATCCCGTGCAACCGACTGCAGCGATCTTAATTGGCAGAAGTCATGGCGCTGCGATGCATACGTTGTTATGGGTACAGAAAATGTTTCCCGATCATTTTAAAAATTACATTTTTTTAAGCGCGGGCGTTGTGGATGTGGAAAGTTTTAGCGGTAAAAAAGCGCTGCATACTATGCAGGAAGAGGTGCAGCAAACCTTAGATTATTTTGTTAATTTCTGTCATCAACGGGGTTTAGCGGCTAAAGGATTAGCAACGTTTGGCACCGATCCAGTACAGCAGTTGGGCGAATTAGCGGAGAATATGAGTAAAGAATTTAGTAATATAATCTTTTTTGCGACTAAATTAGTTTTCTTACATGACAATTGGATAACACGCTTTTTACATAATGAAACGGCCATTTCACTGCAAAGGCGATTGCACATGGAAGGGATGCATTTGGTGGTGTTGCCGATGAAGATTGAGTAAAAAAAATAACCTCTTTTCGCCTCTCCAGCGGGAGAGGTGAAATTTAAATTTATGACGAGATGAGCGAGAGAAAGCATGTCCAAACAATCTATTCAAACGTTAATACAGCAGCAGACCGATAATCTTTTGCCTAATCTACAACAGAAAATGGCGCAGTTGCGGCGCTTGAATGAATTGTGGCAAAAATATATTGATATGCAGTTAACGCAACACACGCGAGTGGCAAACTGGCGGGATAATTGTCTGGTGATTGAAATCGATAGCGCGGCCTGGGCAACGCATGTGCGTTATTCATTGCCCGATTTAGTGCGTAAATTAAAAACGGAAAAAGAATTGGCAGATTTGAAATATATTAATTGGTATATCCAACCTACTGCCGCCGCCCCCAAAAAATCAACCCGTAAAGCCAATCCTTTATCGCCGTCAAACAGCCAGACGCTCCTGGAAGCGGCGGAGCATATTGGGAATGAGAAGCTTAAGAAGGCGTTGGTGGGGTTGGCAGGGCGGAGGGAACCGTAAAATCAGAGTTCAGGCGGCTATTGACATAGGCTTATGGCGTTAAAAGTGCTATGATTAAGGCATATAGGATGAATAAACTACCCTGGAGGTATTACATATGCCTGACATATATGACTACGAAAACACATATAATTCTTATATTAGCAAAATAGCAACTGCTACTGAAGAAAAAAAATTTACTTTGCTTACTAATCAAATTGAAAATCAGATAAAAGCTATTCAAAGCGATAACGACTTAGAACCGCAACAAAAAAAAGAACAAGAAAGTCAATATAATAAATTATTTGAATATATCGACATTAGAAAAAAAGCTCTAAAAAAACATGAGGAACATCTTACAGATTTCACATCAAAAGCAAATAGTCTTAATAAAACTATTAGCGATTTAGATATCCAAGCTAATATTGATCCAACCTTTAGTATTAAAATAGTGATGGTTGATATATTAAAAAATATAGCGGATGGTAACTCTCAATTTGCTCAAAAAGATATCCAAAGAAAATACCCCAATATTAAACTAGAAAATTTACCAAAGCTTCTTGCATTACAAGATAATTATATAGCATTTAGAATAGCAACCAGACAAATAATTGCTGATAGAAAAACTAATTTCAAAATTGATGAAAATACAATTATAGAGACAGATTTATTATCAGTAAACATGCCCTCTCCCTTTGACACTGCTGATGAATCAAAATTTATTGGAAATAAACAATCTATTACTGGAGATGACCATCTTCACGATAAAAAAACACCTACTATTGAAAACAACTTAATAAGTTATCTCATGTTGACTGATAAGTTAAATTGCTCCAATTTGTCGTTTGAATCTGAATCTAACATCAGGCTTTTAAACTCTTTATTGAAGGGCGAAGAGAATAATTCAACAAATGCAGGATTTTTGACAGAATTCAAGAATGGTAGAAATAATATAGATTGGGGAAAAAATGATTTTCATGAGACTGCGCTTAAAATACTACTTTTTGATGAAATTCAGGATGACAAAATAGATAAATTGCTATTTAAAAAAATTATTGACGAACGGAGCCGGCAAATTCTTGCAAAACAGTTTAAAGGTTATCCATACCTTTATGAACTTATCAGCAAAAACCCTGCCATTAACCTTGGGGCTGGGCAAAAAGAGTTAAATGTCTTAAATACAGCGATTGTAAGACTTGTCACTGGCAAAGATAATTTAGAAACATTTGTAAATACCTTCAAAAATCTAACCCACTACGAATTAAGCACCCCTGAAAAGGAAAAAATAAATAATGAACTTAGTCCATTGAATACACAAAAAGCTGCCAAATCAATTCAAGATTTACATGCTATCAAGATACATTTCGATTCAAAAAATTCAATATTACCCGTAGCTAGAAATTGGGTGTTAAATAAAATACAAGAAATTATTTTTGCTAAATTTGGCGGCAAACAGGAATCCGTAGCAGACATTCCTTTCCTGTCTGTTCAAGAACTAGACCATATAAAAAATGATTTAACTATTTTAAAAAATATTAATCTCAACACCAACCTATCAAGTAAACGATTACCAGTAGAAAAAGAATCACTGGATCTGTTAAAAAAAACCAAACACTCGGCAATAAAATTAGTATTAAATTGTATTACTGCTCTGGAACAAAAATGCGACAGAGTAACCAATCAGGCAGAATTAGAAACCGTACAAGAAAAACTTCAAGAATTAAAAAAAACATTCGACAACAATATTTTAGACTTTTTTGGTAAAAATGGCCTTAATATCCGAAAGAAATTAGACTACCTTGAAACTAATATTAAAGCACTAAACAAAAAACTTGCTCCCGCTCAAAACAGAGCAGGACATGATAATTTAGAATCTGAACAGCAAAGCAAAGCTAAAACACCCGATTTTTTTCAAAAAATTAAAGGAAAATTTACTCATCAGCAGTTTCGTGAAGCACTTAATGGTGCTAAACCTGAAGACCCTAATCAAAATCGTACCTCAGAAATTTCAACTCAAAAAACATCTTTTGGAAAAACTCCCGGGTAAAAAATCAATATATTTGATGGATTACAGAAGTTTAGGCTTGATCTGACAGTTATCGATTTTTTTCTGGTTGTGAATTACTGTCAGGCCAAGTTTAAACTTTTACATTATGAAAACTATGCTTTAATAAACTGTTCTGATTTTTTTAAATCGCTTGATTCCAGCTTTCCTTTAGCAACAGGTAAGTTTTTTATAAACTCACAAAATGCTTTTGCAGTTATTTTCGCTTTAGCAAAAAAACCAGTATCTGAACTTTTTGGTTGCTGCTTAACAGTTTCATTAAAAAGATTATTCTGTTGATTTATGCTTCTTGGTTTAAAAAAATAAGATTGAGGAAATATTTTTACTGTTGTTCCACTATTTAGCTCCACAATATTATGATATGTATCATAATACTGTGGTGGTGGAACCACTAATGAATCAGCTTGAGCAAATACTTTTATTTCATCATTTGACCCTACAATATTATGATACGTACCATAATACGGTGGTGGAGGAACCACTAATACATCAGATA
Organism: Gammaproteobacteria bacterium; assembly: GCA_041690855.1. Taxonomy (GTDB): domain Bacteria; phylum Pseudomonadota; class Gammaproteobacteria; order CAIUAS01; family CAIUAS01; genus CAIUAS01. Next base: position 5,210 of record JBEPVU010000020.1, read on the forward strand.
GATCTTCTTCTAACAACGGCGCAGATGGTATTACTGCAGCTTGATTTTTTAATAATTCATTAGCTTCATTAATAGCTTGTTCTTTTACTGTAGAATCTTTAAAGTTTGATGTAGTTTTTTCTAATATTAATAAAGACTCTATTAACATTACAGTTTCTCTAAAAACTTCTGGCTTTAAATTCTGCAAATTCTGTTTTGCCTCCTCCCATAGAAATTTTCTATTATTAATAACAGCAGAATATAATCTGGCTATATATTTAATTTCGTTGTCAAGATCTTTACGTTTATTCTCATGGTCACATATATCCTCTATAAATTTTTTCGCATTTACAGAAAACAAATTATCTGGTTGCAGTACTGCTTTAATAGCGGCCATTAAAGCTTCTTTTCGACATAAAATAAGTTTATCATTTACTAAAAATAACTGTTGGACATCTGTTTTTGTTTGTTTTTTTAAATTTAAATCCCTTTCTAACTCATTTATTTCTATAATTTTTAACAAGAATGATCCATAACAATCCTGCCTAGAACCTTCTAATTCTGCGCAATATTTTTTTGCCAATTCATGTGAATTACTGATGAAAAGCATAGTAGCGAGAGCACGCAATGGACAAAGTTGATTTGGATTATTTTTCACAAATTGAATCAGGCCAAGTATTGCATCATTTTTTTCGTTAGCACTTTTAGCATTATTATATTTGCGTTGATATTGTTTGACACTAGCGATTATTTGCTTAGCTTCTTCTTCGGAAACTATCAAATCAATTTTTTTGATAAATATTTCAACTTCTTCTGGGTGTTTATCTATAAAGGAATTAGCTTTACTTTTAATATCATTAATTCTTCTCATGATATCTTTCTGAAGCTTGGCATTTTTATCTCTTATTGCCGATACCAATGCTTTTTCGTAAAAAATGAGTACCGCTTTTATTTCATCAAAATTAATAGATTCAAGCTTTTTCACTGCTAATCTGTTAAAAAAACATTCTCCTAGTCGATACAATGCCGTTGCATTATTCTCAAGAATAGGTATTTCATTATTTTCCAACTGAGTTCTAACCTTTTCTGCTTCCTTTTGATTAGCTATTACCAAGCCTTCAAAAAGTGTGTATCCTGCTGAGTTTCTATATTTTTCACTATGAATGGTCTTCCAATATTTTTCTCCCAGCCCTGTTTTTACTTCATCTTGCCTTCCCCCGCTCATCATGTCATGCAACACCAACTTATCTTGATTAGCGTCTAATCGCCTTAATACGGATAATATTACTGGTTTGATACCTTGTTTTTCTAAGTCATTATATTCTTTAACAACATTCCAGTACGAGATTTTGCCTTGATCACATTCAAGTTGAAACCATAGCATGCCCTGAGAACAAACTCCTATTACTGTAGCTTTTCCTTTAGGAGTTTTAAACTCATCACCATTTTTAAGCTTAAACTTTGCTAAAGCTTGATCTGTACTATCAAGCTCAATTGTTTTGCCATCACGTTTGGTATAAGTAGGATTATTTTTTTGTTTTGTGACCATAAATTCACCTCTAGCTTCATTAGACTTCTTTCCAAACCATCGTCTTTTAAAATTAAGCAATTTTATTTGGAGATAACAGAATAACTATAACAATAAAAGCTTAAGGAAACCTTAAGGCATGGGACAAAACCGCAATTTTTTAGGTGAACGCAAAGCCAGATAGGTCTATTTAGGTTGAATAAAGCTTTTTAATTCCCCTCACCCGCCCAGGCTGCGCCTGGTCGGCCTCTCCCGCTGGAGAGGCGAAAAAAACAGGGCTTGCTTTAGAAACTTATATATAACCCTATGCGAGGGAAGAGAGGGTATAATCAATAATACTAATAAAATCAGGTGGCTTCTTCAGGCAGGAATATGGGGCGGCGGTAGGAAACAGGGGCAGTGGCGGCATCTTCAAAAGAAACATATTCCCATGCCTCGGCATCCGCCAGTAAAGTGCGAATTAAAAGATTATTCAAAGCGTGGCCGGATTTATAGCCGTTAAACAAACCAATCAAGCTATGCCCCAGCAAAAACACATCTCCAATCGCATCCAGAATCTTATGTTTAACAAACTCATCCTCATACCGCAAACCATCTTCATTCAATACCCGAAAATCATCCACCACAACCGCATTATCCAGACTACCGCCCAGCGCTAACTTCATATCGCGCAACTTTTCATAGTCCGACATAAAACCAAACGTCCGCGCACGGCTCACTTCCTTCACATAAGATGTACTGGAAAAATCCAGGCTCGCCGTCTGCGTACGATCTTTAAATAAAGGGTGATCAAAATCAATCGTAAACGATACTTTAAAGCCATCAAACGGCTCAAAACACGCCCATTTGTCTTCATGGTTTACCATGACTTTTTTCTTAATACGAATAAACTTCTTCGGCGCATCCTGCTCTTCAATACCCGCCGATTGCATCAAAAACACAAAAGGCCCAGCGCTGCCGTCCATAATGGGAATTTCCGCAGCCGTTACATCAACATACGCATTATCAATGCCTAACCCTGCCATCGCTGACAATAAATGTTCAACCGTAGCAATTCGTGCGCCATTATTGATTAAAGTCGTCTGCATAGTCGTATCGCCTACATATTCAACTCGCGCAGGAATATCGACAATGGGACTTAAATCCACCCGGCGGAAAATAATCCCCGTATCCACCGGCGCTGGCCGTAATGTTAAAATAGCCGCTTCGCCGCCATGCAGGGTAATGCCGGTGGCTTTGATAACGTTCTTTAACGTACGCTGACGCAAGGCGCGCGCATGTTTTAACTTAATAACATTCGTTGTTGGGGTTGCGCTAGACATTGAAGCGTTGTTGGGCATAATTACGAAACCTCTTCTTGACGGCGTAAAAACGCGGGAATATCCAGATAATCCATATCCGTTGTAGCGGCAGTTTCACTGACAGCCGGCTTTTGCGCAATACCTTGCTTACGTAATACAGCGGGTCTTTCTAACTGATGATAATCCAGCGTACCATCCATGCGCGTTGTTTCAGCTAATTTTGTAGTGGTCGTTGCTTCTTCAAACGGTCTGCCCAGGCCAGTTACTACAATTGTTACCCGTAACTCGTTCGTCATATCAGGATCAATAACCGTACCCACGACAACCGTAGCGCTTTCTGAAGTGAATTCTTTGATCACTTCGCCAACTTCTTCAAATTCACCGATAGAAAGATCTAAACCTGCCGTAATATTCACTAATACGCCACGAGCGCCTGAAAGATTAATATCTTCCAGCAGTGGACTGGAAATAGCTGACTGCGCCGCTGCGCGCGCTCGATCTTCGCCGGTAGCCACGCCTGTTCCCATCATGGCCATGCCCATCTCCGACATAACCGTACGCACGTCGGCAAAGTCGACGTTAATTAAACCAGGACGGGTAATTAATTCCGCAATGCCCTGCACAGCGCCTAATAAAACATTATTCACTGCTTTAAAAGCATCCAGTAAACTAACGTTTTTACCCAATACGCTTAATAATTTATTATTGGGGATGGTAATTAACGAGTCTACTTGCTGCGCTAAGCGTTTAATGCCTTCATCCGCAATATTCAAGCGTTTTTTACCTTCAAAAATAAAAGGCTTGGTTACCACGGCAACCGTTAAAATACCCATTTGTCGCGCAATTTCAGCCACCACAGGCGCAGCGCCCGTTCCTGTGCCTCCGCCCATACCGGCGGTAATGAAAACCATATCAGCGCCTTCTATTACGCTACGGATTCTATCGCGGTCGGCCTCTGCCGATTGTCTGCCCACTTCTGGATCGGCGCCTGCGCCTAATCCTTTGGTAATTTCCTCACCCAATTGAATAATCGTTTTCGCGCCCGAATTCTTCAGCGCCTGCGCATCGGTATTCGCGCAGACAAACTCCACGCCTTCAATATTCTCGGCCAGCATATGCTCGACAGCATTCCCGCCGCCGCCGCCAACGCCCACCACTTTAATCACAGCACTCTGTGAATGATTATCAACTAATTCAAACATATTATACGCTCCCCATCCTATCCGGATGAATTTTCTAATTTCCCTAATCTAATTTAAAAATTCGTCTGAACCCAGTTTCGCATTTTACCAAACATCCCTTTCATACCACTCCCCCCCATTCCTGTATCATAACGGCGCTCAAACTGCTGATTACCGTACAATAATAAACCGACTCCCGTTGCATAAACAGCATTATTTCCATTCGCTGGCAACCCACTGGTCATCGGTATTCCTAACCGTACTGGCATTTTAAACGTTTTTTCGGCCAAATCCAGACAACCCGTTACATTTGCTGCGCCTCCCGTGAGTACCACACCTGCCGCAATTAAATCTTCAAACCCACTGCGGCGTAATTCCGCCAATACCAGCCTGAAAAGCTCTTCATAACGTGATTCAACTACTTCAGCCAATGCTTTCTTAGTAATAGTGCGGCGTGGACGCTCACCTACGCTAGGTACTTCTATCGCTTCATCGCTATCGGCCAGACTGGTCACTGCACAGGCATATTTTACTTTAATTTCTTCCGCGGCCTGCGTGGGCGTGCGTAAAGCGACGGCAATATCATTCGTTACCTGGTCGCCAGCAATCGGAATTACCGCCGTATGACGAATAGAACCATCCGTAAAAATCGCAATGTCCATAGTACCGCCGCCAATGTCCACCACGCAAACGCCGAGTCCTTTTTCATCCTCGGTTGCCACTGCATTACTGGACGCTAATTGTTCAAGAATAATCGCTGTTACCTCTAAACCGCAGCGTTGCACACATTTAACAATATTTTGCGCCGCACTGACTGCGCCGGTCACCATATGGACTTTGGCTTCTAAGCGCACACCCGACATACCAATCGGTTCGCGAATACCATCCTGATTATCAATAATAAATTCCTGCGGCAGAATATGCAGGATTTTTTGATCGGCTGGAATGGCTACGGCGCGCGCCGCATCAATGACGCGATCCACATCCGCCTGCCCGACTTCCTGATTTTGAATGGCAACAATACCATGCGAATTTAAACTGCGGATATGATTACCGGCAATCCCCGTATAGACCGAGCGAATTTGACAGCCTGCCATCAATTCGGCTTCTTCCACCGCGCGTTGAATAGACTGCACTGTCGCATCAATATTCACCACCACGCCGCGTTTCAGCCCTTTAGAAGGATGGTTCCCCACCCCGACAATTTCAATCTGACCATCCTGCCCAATTTCGCCCACCAGTGCGCTCACTTTTGAGGTGCCGATATCCAGTCCAACAATTAAGTTCTTAACCGGTTTTTTTGCCATTCTGTTGCCTCTTTGAATTAACTTTTAGCCGCATTCTTAAAACGGACTGCTACACCACTGGCATAACGCAAATCAACGCTATTAATCGCCGCCGCGCTGGCGCCTACGACTTGCGGATAAACCTGCGCAAAACGTTGTAAGTGCTGCAAGGGATCGACCTTGCCCACAATCACCACAATACCATTATCCAATTGCAAAGACCAAGACTGTCTAGCGTCCAGCGCAAGCGCTACGATTTTTACGGCCAGCGGCGCTAAGATCGTATTCATACTCTGATAATTTTGCAGCATTAATTTCTGCTGCTCCGCCAGGGGGCTGATAAAGGTTGGTAACCCGGCTGGAATAGTCGCCTGGTCAACTGCAAAAATATCACCTTGCGCGTTAACCAGTTTATTGTCCGCCATACGGGCAACCGGTTTTTGTTCGCTCAAATTAATGATTAATTTATCAGGCCACGCGCGTTTAACATTTGCATTATAAATCCAGGGCAATTGCTGCAGACGGTCTTGCAAAGCAGCGGTGTCCGCCCACAAAAAACCTTTTTCAGTATACGGTAATATCAATTGCTGTAAGGCCGCATGATCAACATGCTCATACAGACCGGTGATTTGTATGCTTTTAATGGGTAACGTTTGAGGGTTCGCTAACTTCTGCCAGCTCCAGATAATGGCGCAGCAAAAAAGAATACCTAACGATATTTTTAATAAGCGGTAATGACCCGACTGTTGTTTTGCAGATTGCCAGCGAGTACGGCGGTATTCTTTGATCCGATCTTGAAATGGCTGTCCTGCTAAAAATTTCCCTTCTTCACGCATGCGTTAACCGTAGAAATAAAAACAGGGATAATAATCTATCCAGTGCTTTTTGACCAGCTTTTTAAGCGTCTCCAATGATATGTGCTTCCCGCCGTAATGCTATTCCATGCTGCTGCTGCACAGTAGTAAAAATCAATTCAATCAACGCCGCAATATCTTTGGCCTGCGCACCGCCTGTATTAATAATAAAATTAGCATGTTTGGGCGATATCATGGCCTGCCCTATACGTGTTCCTTTTAGTCCACAAGCTTCAATTAAACGGCCAGCATAATCACCGGGTGGATTCATAAAAACAGAGCCGCAGGAAGGTTCGCCTGTTGGCTGAGTTGCAGTACGGCGCGCCAGCAACGTGCGAATCTTTTCTAATGCCACCTCTTTGCTGCCCTGCAGCAGGCGAAAATGCCCGGCTACAAACCATTCCTGCCGGGGACTCTTCGCACTGCGGTAAGTTATTTCATAGTCAGCTGGCAAGCGATAATGGCGTTGCCCCAACCTATCCACCGTTTCTACTCCAATCACCTGTTGCCAGGTTTCGCCGCCATGGCAACCCGCATTCATCGCCAGCGCCCCACCAACGGTACCGGGAATGCCCGCCAAAAACTCCAATCCTTCCAAGCCCTGCCGCGCCGAAAAACGCGCCAGCGCCGGACAAGCCACACCTGCTTCAGCCAGAATAGACGTTTCAGACAGCAAGTCAAATTTAGCCAGGCAACCTTGCGTGATAATAACCATCCCTCGGATGCCACCATCACGCACCAGCGTATTACTGCCCAATCCTAACCAGGTTAGCGGCACATCAGGCGGCAAATCCTGCAAAAACTGAATTAAATCTGTTAAATCCGCCGGCTCATAAAGCCTATCCGCCAGGCCACCCACCTGCCAAGACGTGTAATGCGCCAACGCAACATTGTGCAGTAATTTGCCTCGGTGAGCAGTGATTGAATTAGATTGCGGGGTTTGCATATTTATTCTAAATTGATAAATTCTGTGAACTGTTTTTTCATATTAACTTCTAAATTTGCTTTTTTAAAGCTACAGGAGAAAAAATCCATGCCGCAAATTACGCTTGAATATACTGATAACATAAAAGATGCTGTTGAATATCCTGCATTTTTTGCTGAATTACATAAAATTATTCACCAGATTACTGACGCTAATATTGAAAGTTGCAAATCAAGAGCTAAAAAAATAGATTGCTATTACATGGGCTCTGGCGGCAATGAAAAAGCATTTGTTCATCTTGAATTATATTTATTAGCAGGGCGCGAACTTGCAATAAAACAAGCGCTGGGTGAAGCGGTTTTAAAATTGCTACAGCGCTATTATCCCCAATCGCTTGCCGCCTTGGATTTGCAAATCAGCGTTAAAGTCGATGATATTAAACGGGAGACTTATTTTAAATATCCGGCATAAAAAAGAAAAAGCCCTCTTTTTTTCGCCTCTCCAGCGGGAGAGGCCGACCAGGCGTAGCCTGGG
>JBEPVU010000021.1:0-12673 GCA_041690855.1 Gammaproteobacteria bacterium
AACGAAATTAAATATCGCGGTTCAAATGATATTTGTGTAATTTCAATCCCTTGAATGCGATCTACACGATATGACCGCCATTCTTTTGTGTCATGCTTAAGCGCTATTAATAACAAATATCCATCTTGAGTCCGCTTTAAATCGTAAGGCTCAATTAATCTTCTTTTATTGTCATAAAATAGTTCTACACATAGATGGTTAGCGCCAGCGTAGCGAATTAACTCTAATGGCGCTGTTGTATGCCATGCTTGAATCATGCTCGGCGGTTGCCATGAGCGATCAATATTTTCACGCGGCGGCGGAGCTTGCTCTTTAATTGCTTTACTAACATCACCATGCAACCATTCAAATACCCGCGGCAATTCCTGCCAAAACTGTTCTAAAGGCGGCAACTTAGAAAGCTGATGAGCCAACATACTTTCCCATTCAGTTTCTAGCTCTTTGAGTTTAGGGTGGTTATGAAGCTGTGCCATCGTAGGAACAGGAATTGCTTTATATGCACATTTTTTTTCGAGAACTTCAAAAATTGAATTTGATGATATGCTTGGAGAAACATGCCGATAAAGATGGATTACATCATATAAATCACGAGGACGTGCCCGCTCACTTAGCGCCCTGGTCTTTTCGGCAAAAACTTCAAGGAAGCTATAGCAATAAGCTTTAATACCCTCTTGCGGTTTATCAGAATAAGGATGATGTACTTCACATAAAGCAGGAGATAATACAAGTACTTCATCCGCTGTTAAATCTAATTTAATTCGAGCAAGATTATTGCGACGCTGAAGTGGGCCAATATAATAAATGCGGCCTTCTACTGATATTTTTCCTGCATTATTCTGGTAAATTTCAAAGCGAATACTATCGGCTGAAATCTCTATACCTACAGCATCATAAATCCAACTAGCAATTTGCTTGAAACAATCTACTAAATATTTTTCATCCAAATGTTTATCGTCAATCAAAGTGTAATCTAAGTCTTCAGAAAAACGATAAGTTTCAAAGTAACATTTTTTTAAGCATGTCCCGCCTTTAAAAATCCATTTATCAAATAACGTAGGATGATTAGCTATACCTGCTAATAACCAGCCAAGCACATAATCTTTTTCTATTGTTTTAGCTTCCAAACTAAATTCACGCGCAAAATCCATTATTTCTTGTTTTGTGATCATTTATACTTCCCAATTTTTTGGCAGCCACAAACGCCAGCGAGTAATTAATTTATTAGCATCAAGCTGCGGATCAAGTTTAGTTTTGCTGATGGATATGTTTGCTTTACATGCTTCAATAGCTTCGAATTCTGTAGGTGCATATTGTTCAAGTAAAAAACCAAGCCTTTTAAATACCGCACTATTATTAATGCGTTTTGCATAATCGATTAATAGCACTAAATTCTTATGTTCAGATTTTAAATATTCATTGAATATATCAATGGCAGTACGCATCCCTCCGCCTAGCTTAGGATTAACTAGCAAATCAAGAATAGTGCGAGTTGGATCAGAAACCAAAATTTTAACTTGTCCGTACCAAAAAGATTTCAATCCGAACAATGCTTGTCGAGAAACAGTATGCAGTAAGAATTGAGTTCCTTTTATTATTGGCTCACGATTCCTAAGCTTTTGTATTGTCATTACGATAACTGTTCGAAAAATTTGCTCTGTAAAACCCCAATGTTCTGCAGCACTCCACCCACTTATATAGCATGGCTGATATAGCTTTTCAGCAATGACCCAAGGATTTTCCAGTGGTATATCAGCCGTAGCTGATTCAAGAGGTACGGGAATATATAAGCCTTGCTTGATTCGTGATACCCATCCTTTAATTGCCCAACGTGCTAATAATTTTGCAGCTTCTTCTTTAGCAATACCTAAAATCTTCGCAGCTTCGATAACAGAAATAGTATGTTGAGTATCCCTAAGGATAGCTGTTATCCGCTTGCGGTCGAGTTTTCCTATACCTGATGGCATGCCCATGCTAGTACCTTAAAAGAGCAATAATTATTACAGTATATGAATTATAGCACTTTTAAGGTACTAAAGCATGGCTATGAAACATGCAACTATAGCTTGAATATTATCTTTGCATGTCTTAATATGCGCTTTAATTACCAATAAACAAGGGTATTACCATGATTAATTCTCGAGAATATACTGCCTCCCAAATTGATTCGCTTAAATCAAATATGCGCGAGCTATCTACTCGCCTAGTTGTTACAGAAACCTAGCTTGGAATGATACATAGTGAACTAAAATGGAAAAAACAAATGTGGGCTATGGTAAGAAATGAGCTTGCAAAAATGGGATGCTTTGTAACTGGTGTAACATTAGCATTATTTATTCTGTTCATCATCAATAAATACGGAGCCTTATAAAAATTTGCTACCAGCAGATAAGCTATTAATAAATGCTTTCAATATTACCAAGATTAATTAGGACTATTTTATTTTTTAACTGATATGCCAACTAAAATTATTGCTGCTGAGCTTGACTATACAACTTACTTATATTAAAGGTAACTCATGAAAAATATTACAAACACCAAAAAATTAGTGGAAAAAAATTAATGAAAAGAAATGTAGTAGTAGGAGAGTTAATTTTTGATCAATTTATGTGGCTATGGCGTTCTCAACCTCAAGAATTTGAAATTTATAAAGAACCTGAAAGGGGCAGGGAATTAATTATAGCTGGCAAAAAATTTTTAGTAGCTTATATAGAGCCTGATAATACTATTCTTGTAATGCCTTATGGCTGCTATCAAAAAGGCCATGTTAATAGCAATAGAGAGCCAATTTTTTAGGATAAAAGTTACACAGCTAACTTAAGAAAATCACTATTTATGGTATAAAAATTTTCTAGCATATTATCTCACTTATCTGCCCAAATAATTAACCGTAATCTGCTCTCGACTATGCCCCAGCTCCTCACTAATTGTCATCCGAGCCGCGTAATCAATACCTTTTTGCTCCTTACTCAATTCTTTTGAGGTAAAACCGCCACACTTTGGACAATCCCAACCCGTTAATAATTTATAGCGCTCTTGTGCATAGGCATGTCGTAAACCATGGGCATGTTTGATACTTGCTAATCGAGTTTGCTTATCATAGAGATAGCGTTGCTGAATATATGTTTTACCTTCAGGGATTAGCGATTGCTCAGGATGTTTTACCAGCTTCTTGCTTTCTTCCAGCCAATAGCGTGCTTCAGGTGTCAAGACAGGAACATTACGCGCACGTCCGCCTTTGCACCAAGAAGCCTGCAATTCAATATGATTGCCTTTATCGGCTTGATGGGGTTTAAATTTAATACTCTCTTCACGGCGTAAACCTAAATGACGCTGTAAATGTATAGAAACCATAATATAGGGATTAGTAATTTTAGTTAAATCAATACTATTGATATCTACTGCTTTATTAAGCTGGTTATTAGAATAGCGCCTTTTGCCAATACCTAGTTCTTCATTGCTAAGTACTACATTACTTTTATTTAATTTCTCACATAGCCAGCGTAAATGCGCGTTTCTATTTTTAATAGTAGCATTTGATAATTGCTTCGCTTGCCATAATTCATTTAAGCAGCGCACATGCTTTTGTTTTAAGCCCTGCATGTGCTTTAATTTATAACCACTCTCTACTAAGTCTGCCGCCGCTTGAAACAAAATACTTTTACGTGCGCTTTGCGTTTCAAACGAACCATCTCGGTTGTGTTTCAGCAGATGATAAATGCTTTGCTGTAATTGATGCTTGATTGCCATAGCAATACCTCCGTAACAAATTAATTTACTTTTTCGCTTGCCCTTAAGGAAATTGGTAAGTGCTAAGTATCCCGCTTATTACTGTCCTGACAGCAACAACGCAGTGGCTTGCGCCACAATGGATACGATTGGGTGAAATGAAATAAATCCATTTCAAGCGATATGGTCTAAGACCGCCTGCTAAAGAGGAGCAGTACCTTCTTTAGCAGTTTTAATACACATAGGTTGAAATAAAAGAACCAATACACCCACAGGTGTATGGATCATAGAAGATATAAATCAGTATCTTTATTGTATTAAAAATACCGATAAATTATTAAGCAGTTGCCCACTTAATAATTTTAAGTGAAAAATACTGTTAATTGACATTAACAATATCGCCGTTAAGCGAGGACAAATAAATCACCGTTTATACAACAGTGATTGTGTATTGCTTTTACAATACAAAGATTAAAATACAGCAGGATGATTTATCCCTTTGCATGAACCAAGAGTAAACATACTCCGCGCCTTTTGCATGGCTCCAATAGCGCTTACCCTGCAATTACGTCAGCAAGGCAATGACGTTGAATAATTATTATATAATCATAGTTTTTTTGTTAAATCAATTGCTTTTAAATGAATTAAAATTGAGGGTTTAATGCAATTTTACCGAGGTTTATTACTGTTATCACTGCAAAGTTTTCACCACAGCGTCATCTGTAAAATATCAATAAAAACTCATTAAAACCTTTTTATTATCTAGGTTTTTTACTAATAACATTCGCGCGTCACTATCGACGCTAACGCGCCAGTATAGTGACGCGCTTTAAATTAATGATATAGAAAATTATTAAATGTAGCGCAACAGAAGGTTTTTGTCCGCTATGCGCGGAACAATATTTAATGGCTCACTGCTCTTCGCTGGGTGGTTATGGAAAATATTTCGAGAATTTTTATAGCTTGGCACAAATTTCTTATTCTGTGTTCTTAATTATTGCTTACTGTTAGTAAACTACGTGGTAAACAAAAGTAAACCACTGTTGTTTACTTCTGCGTAAACATTCCGCCTAGTTTACCAAGCGAGTAAACAATATCAGCTTGCTATAACAAAGAATCAGTACGATTGTTTACTAAAAAAACGACCTAAAAATAAGGCCATTAAATCAGTAAACAATCTTTATAATTAACTATTTGAAGTCAACAACTCGGTAAACGATAAGTAAACAATTATGTTTTAGGCACCCAATTTTCAGCGATTTTCATAGGTCGCTTACCACTGGAATACTGCAACACGCCTTCTTCTTCACATTCTTTTTTTAAGCGTGATATTAATCCCTTAGAAACTTGCAACAATTGCGCCGCTTCCGTTACTGATACGCCAGTAGCGCCCGATGATTGCATGAGCTGAATAAACCTGTCCCGTGTTGATTCTTCTATTGCGGATACATCCCAAGCTACTTGATTGTTTTTATGAATCAGTGTGGCAATAAAAGGTTCTATTTCTTTACCGTAAATACCTCTGGCTTTGGTGAAATTCACTTTAAAGCGGCAACCTTCGTAACCATTATCACCCGCGACTCGCGTTAATTTAATGGACGTGTCCAGATGGTCTTCTCGCGCGCCTGTACCACGTTGTTCGCCCATTTTATTGCAGTGGTGAATAAGCACGATAGCCACACCACGCCGGCGGCAAGCAATCATTAGCGGCAACATATTGTTGCGCCAATCATCGCCTTTATCTTCGCGCAATTGTGTTAAGGAAGAGAGGTTATCAAAAATAACCACGCGCAATAATGGATTATGATGCAACTGTGTTAATAAAGCTTCCTGCACAGGCGGATCAGTAATGTATAAATCCTGCTCAAACTGATTATAAAACCATTCATGGCTTAATATATTTAAGGGCGCAAGCAGTGATGTTTTAGCTATCGCCATTAAGCGTTCTCGAATATCGGTCAAGGCCATTTCACCATCCACATATAAAACACCGGCGGGTTCTGTCACTTCAAACTTCATAAACGCTTGACCGCTCGCAATCGCATACGCCAAACTTAACGCGAAATAGGTTTTACCGATGCCACGTTCAGCCGCCACCATCATTAACCCGCCTTCCGGCAACCACGGCAATATTTTTTTGCGTGGCGGCAGTTGCGCGGCTAATAACGTTTCATAATCCAAAATAGCATTTTCTAACTCTAATTTTTTTACCGGATTAAATTTTGCTAATTCCTGATTAAGCTGGATTAAGTTTTTATCTTTTAAATTATCTGTTTCATTATCAATATAAGGATTAATATTCATTGCTTAATCCCTCCTGTAAATAATTAAACGATAATCAAATAAAACCATATGCACACTTAACGCACCTGCTAATAAAAGCGCATGTGCTGTTTGTTCAATAGTATTTGGTGCTAATCCGCCCGTATCAAAAGCCAGTACACTGCACTTTTGTACTGGCCACTGATAATTATAAGGGGAATGGTTAGGCGGCAGTAATAATACAACTTGTGTATTATTAAACGCTTTCGCTTTCTGCCAAGCTTGCAAGCCTAAAAACAGAAAAATACTGTTTTTAGGTATTAAACCTTGTTGCAGATAAGCTTGCAACCGCTGTCCATAGGGCGGCAGCGGTTTATCTTTAATTGTTTTATTGCGCATCATTAATCTCCTTTTAATTATTCTTCTTGATTACTAATAGTCCTACGCGCAATAAAAGCATCCAGCTCAGCTCTCCGATATTTAACTAACCTACCTATTTTGACAAAGGGCAAGTTATAGCGTTTCGTACACGCCCATACCGCTAAGGTACGTGGTGTAATACCTAAATATTCGGCAGCTTGCTGGCGGGTTAATAAATCAGAATTATTTTTTGCAATAGCCAAGATTGCAGATTTTGTGTTGAGCATATCCATGTAAAACCTCACTAAAGTTGGTGACAATCATCTTTGCTTCAGCAAAGAAAATTGAGTTAAAAAACTTGGTAAGCTATAGTCCTAATCACCCACTTTATTATTTATATAGCCTTAAACATTGATCTTTGCATGTATAGCAAATGCTCATAGTTAAAACTATTAAACATAATAAAATGGAAATACAGGGCTACAACTTGCTTTCTAATTAAATTGCTTAATTGGTTAAATTTTGAATGGATTATTTATTTTTGATATGCCGTTGAGTCGTTATTAAATTTATCTACTTTAGTAAGGTATTAATGGTTTAATTAATTGTTTCGTTTTTCAAATTGGAAAATATTAAATATTATTTACTTCTTCATTTATCAGACTTAAAAGTCATCACCTTCTGTGCCATTACAAAGTCTTTAAAGCACATAGCTTGTATTTTAGAGTTGCACAAGCAATAACCAGTACACATAAATAACTCTAGCAATTTTGATAAAAGTAGTCAACCCGATTTTATCAAAGAATTTTTTAGATTTAAAAATCGCTAATAATTATTTCTATTCTAACTATCTGTATATTTATCTAAATTAACTAAAGTTAATCGATATAGTTAAAATTTAATCTTTAAAAATTAATCAAAATAATTTATTCGCATTTTTATTTATCACCTAATTTCTTAACTTTCTTAGCAGACAAATAATTATCTTTAACAACAACTTTCCTGCCCGTTTTTTCTTCCAACTCTAACCTGGCTTTTTTAGCAATGCTGCCGCCTTTTTTGCCAGCTGCTTCGTTTTCAGGCATTCCTTTAGCTTTTGTACTTTCAGCAATTTGACGAGTTGATAATTCTGCCAAAGCAGTAAAAATCAATTCGGCTTCGCTCATGTGATCGCGCAAATTCTGTGTTTTTAAATTCTTAATTTTTTTATGCTCTTTGATACTGATTCCCGCCCATTCCTGATGAATAATATTGGTAAGAATTGCAAATTCTTCGCCTTCTTTTATGCCATGTTCTTTCCAATAATCGGTAAGCTTGTTGCGCGTCTCTTGCCCCATCATTCGCTGTTGAATCCATTTCTCGCTACGCCCATGCTTTTGCCAAGTTTCTCTGGCTCTATCAAGTGATTTCGCAGGATCAACCATTTCTTGCATACGTTCATACCCTACTTTAGCTAACCATAGTTTTATAGGCTCAGCTTTAGGACTGGGTACAGATTGGATTAGACGCAGCAAGGTTTCCGCATTCGCAGCATCAGTAAGGCGTAATTTGCCGTCCTCTGCGACCATTTTCAACCGGTTACATTTTGTAACCACTTCACTGCCTTCTTTATTTAATCGACTCTTTAAGACCTTCCAATAATTTCTGGCAGCTTGAAAATCAGGCTGTTGCAGTAAAACCTGGATAATATCCACTACTGAAAAAAACCAAGTTTCAGTTTCTTCATCATATAAGCGACGAATGTTATAATTTTCAAAAATAGCTAAATTATTGCTCATAGCATTCCTTCTTTAATTTGCTTTGTTGCTATTAAAAAATCCAGCTAATTCACTGAATTAGCTGGACGCTTTCTTTAATTTACAAGATTAACGCCACGCTTTACCAGCTCAGCATCAATATCGGCTTGCAGAACATAACAACTGCTTAACAGATTGCCGATGACCCGAAACAGCCAACCGATATTACAGATATCGGGTACCGCCAACCCCATGTTTCCATTGTCAGCAGCTGCTGCTAACAACGTACCTAGACTTTGTATACTGCCCAACAGCAAATTAGTAGCGTTGTCAGTATGCTGATGGACTGCTTTCAAAGTATTGGTATCCGTACGGTAATTCACCTCATGCCCTGAAATTTCACGCTCCAGCTTGGGCAAAAGCGCAAATAATTCAGAAAAAGGATGCTCGCTGTTTTGGAATAATGGGTTATTAGTTATAGAATAGGCGTCAGCCATAGTTCAACTCCTCTATGTAGTTGGATTGTGGTTAGGGGCGGTTGGTGTTAAGAGCACCTTGCGCCCCGCTCTCTTTCTCGATAATTGGCCGTATCGAGGACGGCTTAAGCTATTGCTAGCTTAATTCTTTTTACACTTGGTATTCTGCTTTTGACTCCTAGTGATTTTTAATGCGCTTATATTAGTTTACTTGCAAATAACCTTAAGCATATTTCTCAATCCTTTCATAAATTTTTATCCTGTCATGTTCTAATTCCCAAATATCCACAGCTTGTTGCATGTTTAACCATACTAAAGGTGTAGTTCCCAAAAAGCGGGCTAAACGTAACGCCATATCAGCGGTAACAGGTCTATGCTCATGCAAGATTTCTGAAACAGTACGGCGAGAAACACCTAAGCGTTCTGCAAACTCTACTTGTGTAATACCTAATTCTGGCAAAACATCTTCACGTAATACTGCACCAGGATGAGTAGGTTTACGGGTTTTTGCTCGTAACGATGCTTTCATTAATGATAATCCTCCAAATTCACATCATAACCATGACCATTTTCAAAACGAATAAGCGGCCAATGCGATTACATTGTTTGCGATCTAACAGGCTTGGATCATCTGCACGGAAAAAACGGTTTAAGCCTTTATGTTTAAAACTTTTAATCATTTACATACCTTCTTTAATTGTAACTTACAAAGTTACATTTTAAAAGCTTAAATTTTAGTTTTTTTTAGTGTTATTACATTACTATTTTCTTTTAAGCCAGCCGCTACCAACATAGCATTAGTCGCTTTCTCCACTGATTCCCGCACTGGATCAAGATCAAGCCTTGCATAAATCGCCGTAGTATTTGGCGATTTATGATTAAGTGACTTACCAATAATGGATAATGAAGCGCCCGTTTTCGCTTGCCAACTGCCTAACGTACGGCGTAAATCGTGAATGCGTAAATCACCAATATTCGCTTTAGTTAAAATTCGCCGCCAGCCTTTTTTAGGTTCTACTAAATGACCAGAATTACCTGTACCTGGAAAAACATATTCACTATTAATTGTCTCTTTACGATTTTTTAAAACTAATAACGCTTCTTCTGATAAAGTAATAATTTGCGGTGTACCATTTTTAGTTTCAGGTATTCGCCACTCTGCTTGCTCAAAATTAATCTGTGTCCATTTCATAGCCAGTACATTAGCGCGGCGAGCGCCTGTTAATAATGAAATAATAAAGTAATCTCGTATTGTTTCATTAGGCTCTTCTGCTAACGCTTGAAAAAACTGCGGTAGTTCATTGGATTGCAAAAAGCGATCACGCGATTTTTCTTTAAATTTTTTAATGCCCTGCACAGGATTTAATTTTTCGTATAATCCAAAATCAATTGCTTTATTAAATACAATACTTAATAAAGCCAATAAACGATTAGCCGCATAATACCCACTCTTACGGCCTATTTCGTGGTGTAATTTTTGTATATCGATTTTTCTAATTAAAGATAATTTACGTTTAGCCCATTCTTTTAAATGGCGTTCAAATTGTTCTTTATCTGCTTTCCACGTTTTTTTATGGAATTTAGCATAGCGTTCTATATATTCATTAAACAATTGCTCAAGTGTGATTTCATTGCGTAAAGCGCGGCGTTTATCATTAGGATTATCGCCTTTCGTAATTAATAAATTAACTTCCGCTGCTTTACTACGTGCTTGTTCAATTGAGAGAGTTGGATAACGGCCTAACATAATACGTTCTGGCTTACCATTTACTTTACGATAAACAATAAATGTTTTGGTGCCGCTAGCGGTAATTGAAATACCTAAGCCTGCTATTTTGGTATCGTAAAAATAAATTCGCTTGCCACTTTCAGGTAAAGGCAACGTATCTAATTGACGTTTGGTGAAATTTAATTTGTTATCTGCCATGTTTCCTTATCCTAATCGGTGCTACCCTGGTGCTACCTTTTTGGTGAAAATTTGTTAAATTGCGGGTAGCACCGTTAACCCTAGAATAAAGCTAACTTATTAATTTGTAAATACTAATTCAAGCAGATAAATCACGAAAAAACATAAGACCCTAAGATTCGTAATCAAGAGGTCGGCGGTTCGACTCCTCTTTCCGGCACCAGGGAAATCAATGACTTATGAGAATTCGCCACCGGCAATTATTTTACTTTTGTGTAATTCCTGTGTAATTTGGTTGGAGTTTATATCCCTTCTTTTCTACCCAAACTTATAATGAAAGCATGCTCTACAGATACGGTATCGCATCAAAACATGCTTTTCGCTTAATATCCCATCTACTGTTATGAATATACTCCGCTTGCTTCATTTCTGATTCTATTTTTTTCTTTACATAAAAAATAATAATTGGCGTAACTATGCCAGCGACAATTGAAATAATTTTTATTGTAGGCCAAATATAATTTAACCATACCTCAGAAATATTGATATTCATAATTTATAGATTATCCAGTGAAAGTGTAGTAATAACAGTTTAGAATGCAAAGCTAATAGCAACTTACAGTGTATATAATTTGTGTTTATTTGCATTAGTTCCGACTTAATTTGACATCACTTGAAAAAAGTAAGGTTATTATTACAGCTAAAAATATTTGCGAGGAATTGCTCAATAAAGTAGCTTTGCCTGCTAATTGTTAGTAATCACATTCTCACCATATGCCTATTTGATAGGTCAGTTCAGTTATCTGAACGGCCTAGTCTATAGGCTATGGCTTTTTAGTTAGCACGTCTGCGGCGAGAACTAGTAATTCTATCCATTTTATTCTATTATAGTCGCTTAAAGTAACTTTTTTCGGTATTTTCATGGACTATAATAGTAAAAAAGCGCCTTTAAAAGCAGCTGATTTTATTGAAAAGCTCATTGCTAAAGGGCGTTATACCTTTGCAACTCTTGAGGCTGAACAAGCCCTGCAAGTATCTCCAGCAGCGCTTCGTGCAGCCTTGCGCCGATTAAGACAAAAAGGCAAGATTGTTGACCCTATCCGTGGCTTCCAACTCATTCTAACACCAGAGTACCGCACTTTAGGTTGTATGCCGCCGGAGTATTTTATTGATGACTTAATGCAGCATGTAAAATCACCTTATTATGTAGGGCTATTAAGTGCTGCTCAATTACATGGCGCAGCGCATCAGCAACCACAGCAGTTCCAAGTTGTTACCAATAAAGCACGGCTTGATATTAATTGCGGTCAAGCTCATATCGTTTTTATAAAACGAAGTAATATTAAAAATATGCCTGTTACCTCATTTAATACTAGCTATGGCAACTTTCTAGTCTCTACCCCCGAAGTTACAGCGATGGATCTAGTGACTTATCCTCAACATTGTGCCGGTATTAATCATGTAGCAACTATTCTTTCTGATTTAGTAGAAAAGATAATCCCTGAAAAATTATTGAAGTTAGTAGAATTAACGCATGAGTTAGCCTGGTTACAACGATTAGGCTATTTGTTAGATTTTTTAAATGAAGAAAAAATGGCAAGTGTAATCAAAAAATATTTAACCCAGCAACGAACACAGCCTTGCGCACTCCAGTCATCTGTTTCAATAGAAAATGCTGTGCATGATAAAAAATGGAATATTCTTATTAACGTAGAATTAGAGCTTGATATATGATCCCTAAAGTTTATATTACTGAATGGCGTGAATTTGCACCTTGGTTGCAAGATTTACAGGTTGAACAAGACTTGATTATTAGTCGTGTACTCATTGAATTATTTAACCATCCTAAAATTGCTAATTCATTAGCTTTTCGCGGCGGCACCGCGCTTAATAAATTATTTATTCAACCACCTGCACGCTATTCTGAAGATATCGATTTGGTGCAAATTCGTTCTGAGCCTATTGGCGAGATTTTTAGCACAATCAAAGAATTACTTAATCCACTGTTAGGCCAAGCTAAATGGAAATTAAGCGAAGGCAGAGCAACCTTGTTTTATAAATTTCCAGTAGAAGCTATTTCAGGCGTTACTTCAAAACTTAAGATTGAAATTAACACCCGTGAGCATTTTTCTGTTTTTGGCCTTCATACAAAAAACCTTGAAATGAAATCACGCTGGTTTAATGGTAAAGCTGAAATAGTAAGTTAT
>JBEPVU010000022.1:0-12539 GCA_041690855.1 Gammaproteobacteria bacterium
GAACGCCACCCCAGCACTGTTTGCGAGCAGTGGTTAAATCGGCCACCAGCGCAATAATCGTGCTGCCTATTGCGCCAGCGCCCTGCAAACTACGGCCAAGAATCACGCCCGTAATAGAATGCGACATCGCAGCGATCAGACTACCCAAGGCAAATAAAATTAATCCCAATGCAATAACGGGCTTACGGCTGATTTTGTCCGACCACATACCGAAAGGAATTTGCAGTAATGCCTGCGTCAGTCCATAACATCCCATGGCAATGCCAATTAACCAGGGCGTAGCGCCTTTTAATTGATGCGCATAGAGCGAAAACACGGGGATAATCATAAACAAGCCCAGCATACGGAAAGCAAAAATCGTAGCCAGTGAAAAAGCCGCTTGTTTTTCAAATACTGTTAAAGCAATAGAGGAGTTGCGCATGTTAACTAAAAATCAGGTAAAATAAATCGTTTCAATACTAAGACTAAGCGATTAATCAATGGATACCATTCACATCCGTGGGGCAAGGACCCATAACTTAAAAAATATCGACCTCACCTTACCACGTGACAAATTAATTGTCATTACCGGCCTGTCCGGTTCGGGTAAATCTTCGCTGGCGTTCGATACGTTGTATGCGGAAGGGCAGCGTCGTTATGTAGAGTCACTATCCGCTTATGCGCGCCAGTTTTTATCCATGATGGGCAAACCCGATGTTGATCATATTGAGGGTTTATCGCCGGCGATTGCTATCGAGCAGAAATCCACCTCGCATAATCCCCGCTCTACCGTAGGCACTGTGACAGAAATTTACGATTATCTGCGCGTATTATACGCCCGCGTAGGCGAACCGCGCTGTCCTGAACATGGAACGGCATTAGCGGCGCAAACTATCACACAAATGGTCGATACCGTACTGGCTTTGCCAGAAGGCACAAAATTAATGTTATTAGCGCCTGTCGTGCAGGAACGTAAAGGCGAGCATATTCAAGTCATTGAAGAATTAAAAAGCCAGGGTTATGTGCGGGCGCGCATCGATGGCGCAGTGATGGAACTGAATCAAGTGCCTGCGCTAAGCCTGCGGAAAAAACATACGATTGAAGTTATTATTGATCGCTTAAAATCACACCGTGACAATCAGCTTCGTTTAGCTGAATCGTTTGCCACAGCGATACAATTAACGGAAGGTTTAGCGCAAGTCGCTATTGTAGATGATAATAATAACGTCAAACGCGAAATAATTTTTTCCGCACGCTTTGCCTGTGCGCAATGTGGCTATAGCGTACCTGAATTAGAACCACGTTTATTTTCTTTTAATAATCCTACGGGCGCTTGCCCAGGTTGCGATGGTTTAGGCATAAAACAAATATTAGATTCCAGCCGCGTGGTGCATCAACCCGATAACAGTTTAGCCCGCGGCGCGATTCGGGGTTGGGACAAAAATAATCATTATTGTTACGCCGTATTAAAATCGCTGGCAAAACATTACGATTTTGATTTAGATACACCGTTTAATGAATTGCCTAAACGTATTCAAACGACATTATTATACGGCAGCGGCGATGAAGCGATTAAATTTAAATATTCCAGTTTTAGCAAAACGCATCCCTTTGAAGGCATTATTCCGAATATGGAACGCCGCTATCGTGAAAGCGAATCTGCAGCCGTGCGCGATGATCTGGCGGGCTATTTTACGCATAAACCGTGTGCCGATTGCGAAGGTTCGCGTTTACGCCGTGAAGCGCGTTTTGTCTATGTGAATGATATTACTTTGCCGGGCATCACCACCTTGCCGATCAGTGAAGCGCAAAGTTTCTTTGCGAATTTAAAATTAACGGGTAAGCGTGGCGAGATTGCGGCGCGCTTGCAAAAAGAAATTTATGATCGCTTAAGTTTTTTAGTCGATGTTGGCTTAGAGTATCTCACGCTAGAAAGAACAGCCGATACCTTATCCGGTGGCGAAGCACAGCGCATTCGTTTGGCTAGCCAGATAGGGTCAGGATTAGTAGGCGTTATGTATATTCTTGATGAACCTTCCATTGGTTTGCATCAGCGCGATAATGAACGCTTGTTAAATACATTAACGCGTTTACGCGATTTAGGGAATACCGTCATTGTGGTGGAACATGATGAAGAGGCTATTCGCAATGCGGATTATGTGGTGGATATTGGCCCTGGTGCAGGTGTTCATGGCGGTGAAATTGTTGCACAGGGAACACCTGCGACGATCATTCGAGAACCACGCTCATTAACCGGACAATATTTATCCGGCAAATTAAGCATTAAAATACCGAAAAAACGTGTGCCTTATGATAAATCCCGTCTGTTAAAATTACGCGGCGCACAAGGCAATAATCTACAGAAAATTAACGTCGATATTCCCGTAGGTTTAATGACTTGCATTACGGGCGTTTCGGGTTCTGGTAAATCGACTTTAATTAACGATACCTTATATCCTATTGCCGCTACCGAATTAAATGGCGCCACGCAAATTATTCCAGCCGCTTATGAAAGCATCGAAGGCATGGAGCATTTCGATAAAGTGATTGATATTGATCAAAGCCCCATTGGCCGCACGCCACGTTCAAATCCTGCGACTTATACAGGCTTATTTACGCCCATTCGTGAATTATTTGCCGGTACGCAGGAAGCACGTTCGCGCGGTTATTCGCTGGGACGTTTCAGTTTTAATGTCAAGGGCGGCCGTTGCGAAGCGTGTGAAGGTGATGGCGTTATTAAAGTCGAAATGCATTTCCTGGCGGATATTTATGTGGAATGTGATGTGTGCAAAGGACAGCGTTATAACCGCGAAACGCTGGAAATTCGTTATAAAGGCAAAAATATCCACGAAGTGTTAGCGATGACTGTGGAAGAAGCGCGTGTATTTTTTGATGCTATTCCAGTGGTAGCCCGTAAATTACAAACTTTAATGGAAGTCGGGTTGACTTATATTAAATTAGGCCAGAGCGCGACGACGCTTTCCGGCGGTGAAGCGCAGCGGGTAAAACTGGCACGCGAATTAGCGCGGCGCGATACGGGCCGTACGTTATATATTCTGGATGAACCGACGACGGGTTTACATTTTCACGATATTGCGCAGTTATTATCGGTCTTGCATCGTTTACGCGATCACGGCAATACGATATTAGTTATTGAACATAATCTAGACGTCATCAAAACCGCCGACTGGATTATCGATTTAGGGCCTGAAGGCGGCAGTAAAGGCGGCCATTTACTTTGCGTTGGCACACCAGAAAAGGTGGCGCAGGAGCGTAAATCTTATACCGGACAATTTTTGCAGAAGGTGTTAGAGAATAATTAATTAAAAGTAGTGCTAAATAGGATATAAAATATCAGTTTTTTTATAGTAGGGTCGTCAAGATTGTGCCGGTTAGCCAGTGCTTAACCCTTTTTGTAAACACGCTGTAAATACGTCCGTGTACGCTCGGCTGCCGCTCCTGCGGCAGACGGTTTACAAAAAGGGTTAAGCACTGGCTAACTCAAATATTGGCAATAAAACTGAAAATTCATTCGCCTTAACTAGAAGAGATTATCAAGCGGTGGAATGGTTTTAAATTTTGATTTTTCTGGGTATCCTTTATAAGTTTTATGGGAAAGGCTAATTTAAACGCTTGTTTTAAGAAATCTTTCCATTCATCAGAGATACTTCGCTTTTTTATTTCAGAATCTATAATATAGATGCAATCGTTTGATTTATAAATAAAACAGTTTTCAGTCGGCTTAGCTTGATTAATTAAACCTGGCTGGCATGTTAAAAAATCAACTATTTCTTTGCTATGGTGACTTCCTCGCAGCAGCACATGAAAAGTTATGCCATCGGGCGACCATAAATAAAGATTGTGTGAAAAATTAACATTATCGAATTTGTCGCGATGTGCAAAACCAGCAAGCTGGGTAGTAAACTGAGGTTGCTCAAAATCTTTTATAATGATAAATCTTGCTTGACCATTCGCGTAAGCTGATAATGTTGGCATTTCTTTTCCCCTTTAATACAAAAAAAGCCGCTTATAGAAATCCATAAGCGGCTTTTGAAAGGTTAACTTGGGTAAAATATTATCCGAAGTTATAAGCAATACCTGCACTGAAGAAGTTAGTGCTTTGAATATTACCACCGCCGGTTTTCTGGATGCGGTTCCAGGAAATATCAACGGGAACGTTTGGAGTGATATCATAGCTTACACCCACGCCAAAAGTTGGGTAAACTTTATTTTGCGTATCACCCGTGCCAGATGCTGTGACACCATCAACTGTGGCTGAACCAGAAGGATCCATACTGATGAGAGCGGCGCCCAGTTTACCATACATATTGAATCCGTTTTGTAAAGGTAAAATACCTTTAGCCACTAAATCAAAAGCATGTTCTTTAAGCGTTTGGGTTCCTGTAAAGTACGGATAATCAAATTTAGCTTTAACATTACTGAACTTCGTATAACCAAATTCAGCCGCCCAATTTTGATCAAATTGATAGCCTGCAAACAAACGGCCTGCAACGCCATCCGTATCAAGACTGGTTGCGCCATCCGTTATACCGGAAGTTTTAGAATAATTCATATCAGCCCAACCAGCCTGGCCACCCACGTAAAATCCAGGCAATGCCGCATTAGCAGTGCTGGCTACTAATAAACCTGCTCCTGCAAGTGTTGCGATTACGAGAAGATTTTTCTTTAGCATAGAAATTCACCTTTGTGTTTAGTTTAAAAAAAGCTTAAAACCATGGCTGAATAGCCAGATAAGCTCTACTATATTACGGGATAAATTGAGTTCTGGCTAGTATCAAAAGGGTATATTATAATTTAGTGAATAATAATTTTATTTGCCTTAAACCAAAGGGAGCCTGTTATGAGTATTTTATTTATTTTAATCGTTATCATTGCTGCCGTATTTCTCTGGTTTGTGGCTACTTATAACAAATTGATTCGATTGATTGAGGCCGTCAACAATAATAATAAGCAGATTGATATTCAATTAGATCGGCGCTTTAAAGTCTTTGAATCATTAATTAATGTCGTCAAAAGCTATATGGATTATGAAAAAACTACTTTAAAAGACGTAGTGGCTTTAAGAAATCAGGCACAACAGGCGCAAGCAGCCGGCGACCAGCAACAACGGATTGCCGCAGAAAATGAAATCTCGAAAATTGCTTCGAATATTAATCTGGTATTTGAACAATACCCTGATTTAAAAGCCAATCAGAATGCGCTGCAATTGCAAGAAGAAATTGTCAATACTGAAAATAAACTGGCGTATGCTAAACAAGCGTATAACGACAGTATCGAACAATACAACGCCACGAAAAAATCTTTCTTTGAAGCGATGGTCGTTAATCTGGCAAAAGATAAATTAGACAAAAATTTTGTTTACTGGAATTTACCCGAAGAGCAGATTGCGGCCAAAGAAGCTTATACCGTGAAGCTATAAGCGATGAGCCATGTAGCATCAAGTTTTACTGCTAAACCCACCGATTGGCGCGCGCAACTGCGGCGCAATCAGGCGCGCACGCGCTGGGTGATTATAGTGTTTATTTTAATCTACTTGGCGCTGGGATTATTAATTGATACTTATCTTTATAGCAACACTTATTATAACGCTAATTTATCTACTATTTTTATCGCGTTAATTACCTTGCAATTAACGCCGAAAGCAACCTTAATAACCGGCGCTATTGCTTTAATTTCATTATTTATCACTTATAGCTGCTACGACAAAATTATGCTGCTAGGAACGAATTATCGTGAAATTACGCCAGAAACCGCTCAATCTATAACCGAAAAACAGCTTTATAATGTGATTGAAGAACTGAAAATTGCGGCGGGCTTATCGTATATGCCGAAGGTTTATATTATCGAAGCCGATTATATGAACGCATTTGCCAGTGGTTATAGCGAGAAATCCGCTATGGTAGCGATTACCAGCGGATTAATCGCAAAACTGGATAGAAGCGAATTACAAGCCGTTATGGCGCATGAACTCAGTCATATCCGCCACGGCGATATTAAATTGACTTTAATGGCCTCCGTATTAAGTAATATTTTATTAATTGCGGTCGATTTACTTTTTTATACGGCCGTCTTTAGCCGCGACCGGCGGCGGAGCGGCAATAATGGCCTGGTGATGGTCATTATTGTATTGCGTTACCTGTTGCCGGTCGTGACGGTATTAATGACTTTATATTTAAGCCGCACCCGCGAATATATGGCCGATGCGGGTTGTGTTGAATTAATGCGCGATAATGTTCCGCTGGCAAAAGCATTGCTTAAAATCCAGCAGGATTATAGTGACAATGCGGAACATTATAATCAGGAATACAGTCAGACGGCGCATGAAGATGTACGGCGTGCGGCTTATTTATACGATCCTGCGCAGTGTGGCCTGCAATCGGCGCAGTCATTAGCCACTCTTTTTTCTACCCATCCCGACATTAAAGATCGTTTAGCGGCATTGGGTGTAAAAGATAATAGAGAATGAAAACAGTCCTTAAAAAAACTGTCGTATGGCGTTCAGCGCGGAGTATACCGCATCACGCCATTCCGGCCACGCTGCGGGATTTTTTCCTTGATCCGGGTTCCACCACACAGCGTATGCAAGATACCTATGCCGTACAGGTAAAAGTGCAATTACTTAAACAGGCATGGGAATGTCCTCGTTATCAAGAAGCTAGACAATTAGCAATACCTTATGCCAAAAAGCTTTAATTAGAGAAGTTAATTTATTCTGTCAAAATAAAGAACTAGCCAATAAAAAATGGATGTACGCTCGGGCTGTTTTTCCTGCTGATTTTTTTACGGGAAAAAACCATAGCATCTTGGCGGAATTAGATTCGCGTCCACTGGGTAAATTATTATTTCGTGATCCTGCGCTGCGTCGCAGTGAATTTGAAATTGCTTTATTGCAGCCGCGGCATTTAGAATATCAATGGGCTGTTCAGCAACAGGCAGCGCCCGCTACACTCTGGGCAAGACGCTCTATTTTCTGGCTGCAGGAAAAACCCTTATTATTAATGGAAGTATTTTTTCCAGATTTCTTTGAGCTGATGTGATAACTCTGATAAATATACAAAGCATTACCTGGCAAGCTTAATGAGGCGCTGAAAAATTATATTTCTTCACTAATTTGTAAAGCTTTAATTTCTGCAGCAAGCAAACCGGTTGCTTGTTCAATGATGGTAGTTGGTAATCCCTTCGCTAAAAGCTTTTTTGCAATAGTGATTGATGTTTCTTGTTTGCCTTGCTGAATGCCTTTCTCAAAGCCTTGCTTCTCAAATAACTGCGCTAATGTCATTGCTTCACCTCGCAATTTCGGTAATAAATAGGCTTGTGCTTTTTCTATAAAAAGCCCCTGGTTCCGGCTCTCAAGTCCATCTATCAGGTAGTGTAACACACTTCAGCAGGCAGATGCGTTGCAAAAAACTCGCGTGCTACTTGAATATTGGCCATGGATTGTTTAAAAAACTTATCATGCGGTTGATGAATAAAGTGTGACATCCGGTTATCTCAAATCTATAAATCAACGCATTATTACATAATGAGCAGTTATTGCAATATAAATTTGCACAAAATATCTTTATGTGTTTCAAAATAAACAGTTCTATTACAGGAATACCAATGCAAAAAAACCTCCTTAATTACGCAAAATTAATGCGCCTGCACCGGCCAATTGGTATCTGGCTGCTACTGTGGCCGGCTTTATGGGCATTATGGATAGCGGGCGAGGGCAGGCCAGATTGGAAAATAGTGATTATTTTCATTGCAGGCACTGTCGTGATGCGCTCAGCCGGTTGTGTGATTAATGATGTGGCTGACCGGCATTTTGACGGTTTCGTCGCACGTACGAAAGACCGGCCTTTGGTGACGGGACAAGTGAGTGTCAGGGGAGCATTAATTTTATTCAGTATTTTATGCTTAATCGCGTTAGCATTAGTGCTGCAACTCAATAGCTATACAATTAAAATATCGGTTGTTGGTTTAATACTAGCGATTATTTATCCTTTTACCAAAAGAATTACGCACTGGCCGCAATTAGTATTAGGTATGGCATTCGCCTGGGCGGTTCCTATGGTGTTTGCAGCGCTGACAAATCATATTCCATTCCTTGCCTGGCTGATTTATGTAATAGCAGTATTATGGCCGTTGGCGTACGATACTATGTATGCCATGGATGATCGTGAAGATGATCGCAAAATAGGCATTAAATCAACGGCTATTCTATTTGCCAGACATGATCGATTAATGATCGGTATTTTACAGATGATTATTTTAATATTGCTGATTTTAGCAGGATTGCTGTTAAAATTAGCCTTTACTTATTATGGCAGCTTATTAATTACGATGGGATTAATGATTTATCAACAGATACTCTTAAAAAACCACCAGCCTCCGCAGGGATTGCGGGCTTTTCGCAATAATAATTGGATAGGTCTGATAGTTTTTATAGGCTTGTTAAGCGCTTATTAATATAAAAAATTAATTCAAAATTAAGATGTTATCTCACTAAGGTACAAATTTATGGAGTGGAAAAACCTAATTGAAATTGCTTTTAGCCTGGGATTATTTATTAATGCATTATTATTTATCCCACAAGCCATTAAAATTCTTCGCACAAAAAATACCAAGGGTGTTTCTTTAATTACTTTTTTAGGCTTCAATGCTATTCAAGCTTTTACTTTTTTGCATGGCTATTTACATAAAGATTATCTCTTAATGATAGGAATGTTATTAAGCTTTATAACCTGCGGTATCGTAACAGTTTTATTAATTATATATTCTTCAAGGTATTTTTAAGCCTAAACTTTATGGGTATGTTTAACTTATGATATGATGCTGGTTATGGAAAAGGATAAAATAATTAAAACCAGCCTAACGGGGGCGCAAAGGGTTAAGCAATACCGTCAAATAAGGCGAAAAGCTGGCTTGGCAGAGGCTATAACCTGGTTAAAAAAATTTATTTTAACAAAATCCAGACTTTGCTTGCTATTTCGTCAAAGTGCGGATAACGCACTTCATAAAATTAAATATGTTCAAGAATTGCTTGCGGCTGATAATATGGATTTAAACTGCTGAGAGTAATTATTGGCTTATCAATAATTTATTTTGAGGAGTTAGCATGAGAGCAAAATTTATTAAAGGGTTAAGAGCTTCTGATCCCATAACATTAAAGCTTGTCGTTAGCATGGAAAACAAGCGACAAACAGGAGAAGATTTTTTAGCTTTTGTTGAGTTAGTGAATAAGCATAATAAAAAAAGAAATATGATAAAAAAAGTCGAAATTATCCTTAGTTGTTATTTGCAAAGACATTATGTGGGCGAACAAAAAACAGTAGAAATAAGAGAGACATGGGAAAAGAATAATGAAATATCTTTAAAGGAAAATTTACAGGTGCCCTTTGAGATAATACCCTGGAATGAGCTATGTAAATTTGAAAAGTATTCTGATTCAAAAAAGAAGGTCGATAATTTGTATACAGAGGATACTGCATTTCAGACGATTGTTAATAATCTTGCTAAACAACACTCCCATAAAGCTGATCATCAATCCGCAGTAAATTATCTTTTAGAGGAATGTGCGGGTTTGTTATCAATGGATGGTGACGTTGCTTATCCAAGTACTAGTCTTAATGGTGCTGTGTCTTATATGTTAGAGAAATTTAAATCATCATTAATATTTCATGGTTATATGCTTATTCAACCGCAAGTACTAAATTCAGTATTTTTTAAGCATAAGAATCAGAATAAAGAAACAATGCTTCCAGAAGAAGTTAATATAGCTAATTTATTGCAAGTTTGTTTAGAATTATCAGAATTGATGTCAAACGCTGGTATTAATAATCTAGAAAAGCAAGCAAATTATTTTAAAGACTTTATAGAACTTACAAGAAAATATGCGAATACTGACATTCATCAAAAAACTAAAGAAAGAGAAGGATACGAGTTTACAGGTTAATTTGCTTAAATTAGCCGATTTACA
Source organism: Gammaproteobacteria bacterium (assembly GCA_041690855.1). Classification (GTDB taxonomy): domain Bacteria; phylum Pseudomonadota; class Gammaproteobacteria; order CAIUAS01; family CAIUAS01; genus CAIUAS01. The sequence goes on from JBEPVU010000022.1 coordinate 9,962, forward strand.
ACTTGTACCTGCTATATTCAATCTTATTGATTTTAATTATTCAATAATTGATGTAGATGGCAATTATATAAGTCAAAATAATTCTACTAAACATACTATTTCACAGGATTTTTTAAAAGCACAAGAAATTGACGAGGTAACTTGGAGTGATTGTCAAAAAGTAATGCAAAGTCAAGAGAAATCAATTAAGGAGGAATTTTTTAGAGGTAGACAATATTTATCTATAAAACAGCCGCTTATTCAGAATAATATGTGTATTGGTATTATGGTTGTCAGTATCGATATAACAGAACGTAAGCTTGCCGAAGAGCGCGAAAAGCAAGCCTTAATTCAAGCCGCTGAAGCAAAAGTTAAAGCCGAAGCTGAAACAGAGCTACGACAGGCTGTAATGATATTAACCGGTAGTATTGTTCACGATTTAAAAACACCGATTGCAAGTTTATCTATGAAAGCCAGCACTATTCAAACGTATTGGCCTGTATTGATTGATGCTTATCACAAAGCTAAAGCTGCACAATTGCCTATTGAAGGGGACGATTGGGAGCTCAGCAGTAAAATGGATTTGTTCGAAAAAATCAGCGAAAGTTTTGAAGCTACGCTTAAGCAGATGCAAAACTTTATTAATGCTACGCTTAAAACATTGGGTAAAGCGATGCGTGGAAAACTGGCGCAGGAAGATTTAACGTTATGTTCCATTTGGCATTGTATTGTGAGTACTCTCAATTATTATCCATTTGCTGAAGGTGAACATACGCTTGTGAAATGGGAGCAACATTATAATTTTAATTTTATGGGTAATGAAGTATTGCTGGTGCGCGTATTACTTAATTTATTAAATAATGCGTTGTATCAGATTAGGGAAAACAAGCGCGGCAATATAACTCTATCTACCGAAGAAGGCGATAAAATAAATCATTTAAGGTTTAGAGATACGGCAGGCGGAGCAGTGCCCGAAGTAGTCAATCGCTTATTTGAGGGATATCATACCACTAAAGAAAGCGGAACTGGGGTAGGGCTGGCCTTTTGTAAGCTCACCATGCAAAGTTTTGGCGGCGATATTAACTGCCATGGGGTACAAGGGAATTATATTGAATTTGTATTAAGTTTTCCCAAACCAGCCAATTGATGCATAATAAGCCGTTTTCAACCTGACTTGTGCTGATTTTCCTAGAATAAGTTAAAATTTTTGATGTATCAGTTTTAATGGAGCATTAAATGGAAATTAGAGCCATACCTATTTGTTATCATCCTACGCGCGTTATTTTAATAGAAGATGATCAAAATTATATTGATTCCCTGCTTTTAAAACTGGCGATATCAACAGCTTCCTATCAATCCTTTACAGATCCTATCAAAGCCGTTAATTTTTTAAAAAAAGATTATCGGCCTGATCCTTTGATTCATCGCCACTTAAAAGAAGACGTGCTGCATGATCGGCATATTTTAGATATTAATGTGCGCTCAATTTATAATGAAATTTATAATGCTAAACGTTTTGCAGAAATCGCGGTGCTGGTGATTGATTGCGCGATGCCTGGCATGAATGGTCTGGAAGTATGCGATCAGTTAAAAGATAGCCCTTTTAAACGTATTTTATTGACCAGCGAAACGCAGCCGCAAATACCGATACAGGGATTTAATGATGGCCATATTCATCAGTATGTGCGGAAAGACAGCGATAATTTTAGCGCTACGATTAATGCTGCGATAGAAAGAGCGCAATGGCAGTATTTCTTAGAGCAATCGGCGATTATCCGAAATGGGTTACCGGATCAAACGCCGCTTAAGATATTAAGCGACATAAATTTTATTCAATTATTTAACACGTTGCGGGCAACAACTCAAAATAGCGAGTTTTATCTGCTGGATAAGCAGGGCAGTTTTTTGCTACTGGATAAAGCTGGCAAGCCCAGTTGGCTGCTGGTTAAAAGCGAACAGGAAATGAAAAAGCTATATGAGTATGCGAAAGATGAGGAAGCGCCGGTTGAAGTGGTAAAAGCATTAGAGGAGAGAACTGCGTTGCCTTATTTCCATACGAATAATGATATAAAAACGCCTCCTTCAAGATGGCAGCCTTATTTACATCTCTCCCAATTGCTGGAAGGCGAACAGCGTTATTACTATGCGTTTATTACGGATGAAAATGCTTTTAATCTCCAATGCAGTGAAATTTTATCGTATGAAGCGTATTTGGGACAATTTAAAAAGTAATTTTATAGAGTGCTTTTACGGCGTAGCCATAAAACAGGCGCAGCACTAAAGAGTTTCATCTCTTCGGCCGTAGACGAAGTGCTGTTTATATCAGGATTGCTACAGGATAAAATATAATGGTCTAATCGAGTTCCCTTTTTCAATATACGTACAAGAACCTGTCCCATAAGCGTTTTAATAATACAAATTTGATTAACTGCTTTTTCAAGATCGTTATTGAAGTGTTGTATGCCCGCAACAAAATCATCAGGCTGGAAAAAAGGCGACATGCTATTATCTTGAATAATACAATCTATAGCATTTTTATTGAGCCGGTGAAATAATCGTAACTCTTCCGCAATAATTTCTGCCTGATTCAAATCTAGTG
>JBEPVU010000023.1:0-12536 GCA_041690855.1 Gammaproteobacteria bacterium
GAGGAGTATACCGATGCATGCAGCTATCCCAAAGGCGATTGAAACCGTTATACCGACTAAGAAAGAAACTACCCAGGCGGGGCAGTCGAGCCGGATATTAGCTTCTTATATCCAATCTACTCGTGCCCCGGCTATTCAGTTAGTGAAGAAGGGTGGGGCAAAGGAACAAGTAGTGATTCCGGAGTTAGCTATGCGATTGCTGACTGATATTTTAGTGCAGATGGCACAGGGCAATGCCATTATGCTAATTCCAGTTCATGCAGAACTGACTACACAAGAAGCGGCTGATTTGTTAAATGTTTCGCGTCCCTACTTAGTCAGCTTGTTGGAAGAGGGTAAAATACCTCATCGGAAAGTAGGAACCAGACGGCGAGTCATGGCAAAAGACGTATTGGAATACAAAGCTAATATTAATAAACAACGTCTAGCAGTTCTGGAGGAATTATCAGAACAAGCGCAGGAACTGAATATGGGATATTAATGCGTGGCTAATTTTATTGCTTTATATGATTCTTGCGTTTTATATCCCGCACTGCTGCGAGATTTACTGATGCACCTTGCCCTTACAGATTTATTCCAGGCAAAGTGAACGGATACTATTCATAATGAATGGATACGAAATGTGCTTGCTAATCGCCCAGATTTAACATTAAAACAGTTACAAAGGACGCGCGATTTAATGAATGCTCACGCACTTGATTGTTTAGTTAAAGGTTATGAGCAATTAATCCCTACCTTGTTATTACCTGATCCTAATGATCGACATGTGTTAGCCGCTGCTATTCAGGCGTCTGCTAAAATTATTGTAACTTATAATCTGAAAGATTTTCCTGCAAAAATAATTAGCCAATATGAAATTGAAGCACAGCATCCAGATGTATTTATATCTCGTTTAATTGATATTGCACCCAGTGTTGTTTGCAGTGCTATTCGGAAATTACGATTAGGTTTAAAAAAGCCGCCTTTGGATGCAAAGGCTTATTTAAGTATTTTGGAACGGCAATCTTTAACGCAAACAGTTAGCAAATTAAATGAATTTGTGTGGTTAATTTGAACTTTAATGCTCGAGTTAGTTCGACTTGGCTCACGTAGTCAGCTTAGTTTGGCATAAATTCTCTCCAGAATTTTGCAAGAAACTATTGAAAATGCTGAATCTGAACAGATATGGTTATTTCCATCTTTATTATCGCCCGTAGGTCATATCATGAATATTGAAAAGCCCTTCCGTAGAGTGGTAAAAAAAGCTGACCTTGATCCTAATCAGGTGGCGCGCCACACACTTAGGCATACTGCTATCACATACTTAGTGCAGGCAGGAGTCGATTTACCTACTGTTAAGCGGATTTCAGGGCGTAAAACGTTAATTATGGTTGAGCGATATAGTCATCAGAATGGGCAGCATATTCAGGTGGCGATGGATAAGTTGGAAGAGCGGTATTCAAAAGTTATTCCAATTGGATAAAATTATATTGATTGAATTTATTAATTATATTTTAAGTTAATTTAATATTTATAGTGTGGAGCAGATTATTGATGAAAAATTATGAGTCAAACATTAAACTTTTGAAAGCTATCAGAGATTTTGAAAGTGAATCAGTTGAATATGCTTTAAATATTGGAGCTGATATCGAATGTATCGATGATATTTATAAAGGTTCAGGCTGGGCAATTTATCCAGGTAGCACACCTTTAATTTTGGCTGTTCGTTCTAAGCAGATTAAAATTGTTAAAATACTACTTAAACATGGTGCTAATATTGAGGCTAAAGATCAAATTGGTTGTACAAGTTTAGATTATGCTTATCAAAATAATGATGCCGATGTGATTCAAATTTTAATTGAGTATAAAAAAGCACGCGCTGATAATATTATTAGCTAAAAGCTAATGATTGTAAATTTTTTACTTTACTAAATATTAATAGTGTTATTATAAAAATTAATGAATAAATTTATGAGAACAAAAAAGCATAAAAAAAATAGCACAATACAACAGCATAAGAAAATTGGTAAAAAATTAATTGCACCTATGATGTCGCTTCCAGGGTTAAATCTTAGTTTTACTTCATGGATGAATGGCATGCTTGCTGAAATGCTATGGGTTTGTCTAGTTATTAATACAATCCCAAGGCTGAAAGCTTTAATGATTTTTAAGAGTATTGCGTCACTTGGATTTAAATATAGAAATTCACAACATGATTTTTCTAAATGGGATCTAACTCAAACCAGTTTGGCTATTTTACCAGATTACATTTTCTTAAATCTTATAAAAATTGTTACAAAACATCCGCTTGGATATGCTGCATTACGTCCTTTGCTATTAATTGATTCTTTACCAAATAAAGAACGTTGGTTGTCAGCATTACAGACTGAACCACAACTTGAAGATTGGCAAACATTATCCAGAGCTGTAGCAAATACATTAAATCACCAATCGCAAGCATCTACAGATATTCGATGGTTAATAATTATGTTTAAAGCAGCATTAGGATTAATTTCAGTTTCTCCTCATCTAGCAGAAAAAATGAAGTGTATTGTTGAATATCCTAATCGAGGCAATATGGCTTCAGTATGTTCAAGTATTAGGTCTTGGGAGCTTTCATTTAGAAGTGATTCAGAAAAAAAATAGAGTGATAGTTTTTGGTTAGAGTGTTTGCAAAAAACAGGTTGCTTTTTTGAAGATGAAAAGTCTCCGGAATTACTGCGAATAAATAAAGATGCCATTACAAATAATCTTTATGAAATTCATTTAGCTCTTCATCAACATTGGTTTGATACCATTAAAACAAGTGATATTGATGCTAAGCATGATACTGTATTTGGATTTGTTTTTTATGCTTTAGCTTTATTTTCAGAACTTTTTGCAGGACAAAATCGGCAAGGTTTAACGGGACGATTAATTCTAAGAACTTTAGTTGAGTGCCGCATATCATTAAGATATTTAGTTATCAAAGATGATGTTGAGATATGGAAAAAATTTAGAAGCTTTGGTTCAGGTCAGGCTAAGCTTGCTCTGCTTAAATTTAATGATTTTGCAGAAAAATCTTCTTTTATAAATGAAGATATTTTAGAACAACTTTCAAATGAAGATGTTTATCAAGAATATGTAAATATTGATTTAGGTCATTGGTGTGGTTTAGACCTACGAAAAATGTCAGAAATTTCTGGAACAAAAGATGATTATGATAAATATTATGGTTGGTCTTCAAACTATGTACATGGTCAATGGCCAGCATTGAGATATAGTTGCTTAACAACTTGTTTTAATCCATTGCATAGATTGCACCGTACTCCATTATTAAAACATCGATTAGCTGAAGATATTTTGCCAGATGCAGTTTATTTGATAAATAAGCTATTGTCAGAATTGTCTGATGCTTATCCAAGCTTTTCAGTTTATGTAAAGCTATAAAGCTTCAATATATTTTTGGGTGATTACACCAAAATTACACAAACCACAAAACGCGGGTCTTCCCCAACAAAGGGGGCAATTTAACCAGACTTAGCTTACGCTAAGTCATTGATACACCGACCAAAGAGATGTTAAAGATGCCCAAGAAAGATAGTATCCTAAGTTTACCGGGCTTTTCTATTAAAAAAGTGAGTGGTTATAATCCCTTGGTGTTAGATGTGCATTATCGCCGCTTGCCGCGTTGCGCACATTGTCAAAGTCGCCGGGTGCGTAAGAAAGCAGGTTTTATGCGGTGTGTACGGCATGAACCGATAGGCCACCGTCAAACGATGCTGCAGTTCAAAGCGTATAAACTGTATTGTTATGCGTGTCAGCGCTATAGTAATCAGCAATTTCCTGAACCTTTTGTAATTTAAGAAAACATAAAATATTTGATATTGTGAAAGGGCGTTCTGAAACTGAGCTTAAGCATTATTTACAACAATTGCCTGGAGATGAAAAACAAACGTGGCTTATTAGAGGCTTTACGCACAAAACCTGAAAACTTAAGCGTTCATCGGTTACAAGTCCGCGATGCCTATTTAAAACAACAACCTATTATTGAAGCGATTTATCATTTCAAACAGCCGTGGTATCGATTATTGATGAAGAAAACACGGCAAGCCAGGCACTGTAAAAAAATGATTCCTTTATTCTTAAAAATGATTAATGAGCTTAAACAAAGTCCCTTTAAGCGCTTAGTGACATTAGGCAAAACGCTTTATCAAGGGCGAGAAGAAGTGGTGCGCATGTGGCGGTTTACCAAAAATAATGGGATTACAGAAGGCTTTCATCGGAAGATGAAATTAATACAACGGCGTGCTTATGGTTTTAGAAATTTTGAAAATTATCGATTAAGAGTTAAAGTATTATGCTCATGAAAAGTGCCCCCTTAATTGGGAAAGACCCGAGATTTGCAGCTTGACCTAACCCCTTGATTCTACTGGTGGCCGGAGGTGGAATTGAACCACCGACACAAGGATTTTCAGTCCTCTGCTCTACCGACTGAGCTATCCGGCCGTAGTTCGGGTTGGAGGGTTATTAAACCGGTTGGCAGCATATGAGTCAAGTCAAAAAGGCAGTCTCTATCAATTTTTTTCCGTAATAGATATAGTAAAGCGAACCAAGCGGATAACGGGATAAAATTTATGCAATTGACCAGACGTTTTACGCCTTTAACCATGTTGTTACTATCAATTAACGGAATGATTGGTTCCGCCTGGTTGTTCGGGCCTTTTTATGCGGCGAAGATTGCGGGGGCGGGGGCGATTATTTCCTGGGCGCTGGGTGGCGCAGCCACCGTGTTAATTGCATTGACATTTGCCGAATTATCTACTTTATTGCCAATTGCCGGTGGGATGTCGCGCTTTCCACAATTAAGCCATGGCGCTTTAACAAACGTTACGATGAGTTGGGCGGCTTGGTTGTCCTGTGTCACTATGCCGCCTATCGAAGTGCAGGCTACTTTACAATATGCCTCTACTTATTTTCCTTCGCTGATTCATTTAGTTAACAGCGTACCCGTATTAACGCATTTTGGTATGGCTTGTGCGACTGTCATTATGCTGGTTTTGTGCATTGTAAATATCGCTAGTTTTAAAGGATTAGTAAGATTTAATTTTTTCTTATTTGCTTTCAAAATACTGGTTATTGCCTGCGTTATTTTAACGCTGATGAAAACTAGTTTTCATATTGCAAATTTTGCCGATTTAACGCCAGGTGTTAAAGGGTATAACTGGCAGGCCATTTTAACGGCTGTTGCCAGTGGCGGCATTGCGTTTGCATTTACAGGGTTTACGCATGGCATCGCTTTAGCGGGTGAAACAAAACGTTCGCAGGTAGCCGTGCCGCTAGCCGTGATTGGTTCAGTAGTTTGCTGTTTAATTTTATATTTAGGTTTGCAGATTGCGTTTATCGGCGCAATTGATCCGGTTGATTTAAGCAAGGGTTGGACGAATTTATCTTTTGCAGGCGAAGCGGGGCCTTTTGTCGGAATTGCCGCGTTGCTGGGATTAGGATGGCTGGTTAAATTACTCTATATCGACTCGGTAGTATCTCCCTTAGGCGCCGGTTTAATTTATGTGACTTCAACGGCGCGTACTGTCTATGCCCTGAGTAAAAATGGCTATTTTCCGCAATTTTTATCGCGCTTAAATCATAAAGGATTTCCTGTTTTTGCGATTGCCTTGAATTTTATTTTAGGCATGTTTTTATTTTTACCCTTCCCAGGCTGGCAGGCCATGGTAGGTTTTTTAGTGTCGTCTGTAGTCATTTCATATGCCATGGGGCCAGTATCTTTGCTCTGTCTGCGTTTGCAATTACCCGCAGAAAAACGGCCTTTTAAATTACCTTTTGCGAACCTTATTTGCATATTAGCTTTTTATTGCTGTAATTTAATCTGCTATTGGACAGGTTGGGCAATTATTTCAAAATTGGCTATTGCAATGGGCGTCGGGTTAATTTTATTAATGGTTGCTTATAACCGTGGCTGGATAAAAGAGACGGAATTTGGCTTTAAAGGGTTGATTTGGTTAATTCCTTATCTGGGCGGTTTATTTACTATTTCTTACCTCGGTTCTTTTGGCGGTAAAGGAATGATTACTTTTGGCTGGGATTTTTTAGTGATTGGCGTTTTTAGCCTGGCAATTCTAGCGTTAGCAATAATAACGCGTTTAAGTGAAGTGAAAACACAATATAATATTTATAAAATTGAAGGTAATTTAGCCTAATTTTTTGTCGTTGTGTTGACGGGCTGGTAATTTTTCTGCAATTTATCTAATAAATATTCACCATATACAACAGGTGCAAATTGTGGTGAATCGAATGAGCGTAATGGCGCTATTGTTTGATGAAAATAAGGATCAAAGAAAAAAGGGCAGGAAAAACGCTGTTTACCGGAACGATTAATAACGCGATGCGGTGTTGACAGAAATTTTCCATTGCTTAAACGATGCAGCATATCGCCGGCATTCATAATTAAACTATTAGGAATATAAGGCACATCTAACCATTGGTCATCGGTTGTTTTTACTTGTAGACCGCCTACATCGTCCTGCGTTAAAATAGTTAGAAAGCCATAATCGGTATGGGGCGCCAGGCTGTATAAATCTTCGGGCGCTTGTTTTGGCACTGGCGGATAAAAAATAAGACGCAATATGGTGGTCGGCTTTATAAACAGGGGATCTAACGTATTTATCGGCTCACCTAAAGCAAGTGCAATTGCTTGAATAAGCCGCTGGCAGAGCTTAAATGCTGCATCATAATAGGCTAATACTATTTCTTTAAAGCCAGGCAATGTTGGCCATTGATTGAATCCGCCGACAACAGGTGTTTGTGCGATAACATCAGGATCATCCGCTGTACGTTCACCTATTATCAAAAATGATTCGCTTTGATTGGGTTTTTTTACGTCTGCTAAGGTTGAAGTTCGCAAAGTAGAAAAATTATTGGGGATAAAACCTCGCATAAAGGCATTGATTTTAATTTTCATTTTTTCTTCCAGAGGAAGCGCGTGAAATGCATGAGAAGCAGCAAATAAATTTTGCGTAATTTTTTCAGGAATGGAGTGGTTTACTAATAAGGCAAAACCATAGTGACTGTAAGCAGAAGCAATTTTTGATGCGATGGATTTTAATGCGGTATCATTTGAAAAAATAGCGCCAATGTCTATGATAGGGATTGCATTAGTAGGGCTTTTAGCGGGTTGTAACATATAGGCTCCGATGCGATGACTGTAATTCAAAGTATAGATGATTTTACTAAAATGGAAATGAAGAGGATAAAATTAATAGATTATAGCGAAATAATGCCTTTAGTGGATGTATATTATTTTGGCTGGTCGGAGCATGAAATTGCCGAGCATGTCAAGCAATATCAAGCGCTGTATTATGGTGATATAGAAGATGCTCGTTTCAGTATTACGGATAAAAATGAAAATACTTATTACGCCATATTCAGAAATGTGGCTGACTATGAAGTCGCGAGAAAAGCAAAAGATTATTTACTATTTAAAGATGATAATCGCGTATTATTTAATATTGGCGGAGGGTTATATCGTTATTCAATCGAGGAGAGAAAAATATTAGACAATAAAGAATGTTACGCGCAGATACTTTGTAACGATAGCGATATAACACGCGCAAATTATTTCCACTCAATCTCTTGTCCTGATTTAGAAGTAATGATAGTAATGGATGACGAAGGATTTGCTGCTATAAATTGGGACGGTGTTTTATGGAAACATAAATTCGATTGGGCTTACGCAGGTTATCTGGAATTGACAGAAATAAAGGCTGGCATGGTATTTGCCAGTGCTTATGAGCCGATTAATGCTGAGTATTATACGCTTGCATTTGATATTCAAACTGGAAAATATACGGAAGAATTACAGAAGCGCTAATTCTGGTTGATCTAATAAAGGCGCAAAGTAAGCGTTGACATCCTGTGCTGATATTGCCGCTAATGTTGCTGGCTGCCATTGGGGTTGATGGTCTTTATCAATCAGCACGGCCCGCACACCTTCGTAAAAATCATGTGCTTTTAACATGTGGTTGGTAATCCGATATTCCATTTTTAAGCAATCGGCTAAATTTAATTTAGCACCGCGTCTTAATTGTTCTAAGGTGACTTTTAAACTGGTAGGTGATTTCGTTAATAATAATGCCGCTGTTTGCTGGCACCAGACATTACTATGGTTTTGCAAAGAATTAATAATTTCTTCAATGGTATTAAAACAGAAACATTCATCAATTAACGCGCGTTGCGTTGCTAACACAGATAAAGCCGTTTTATTAGTAAACGTGTTGAGTGTTTTGGCGATATCTTCTTGTTCGCAACTAAGCAAAGCGTTTATTAATGTTGTTAGTTGAGCGCTGTTGACAAAATAATCGGTGAATCCTAACCATTGAGTATCTGCTGCTTGCAAACGTGCGCCGGTTAAGCCTAAATAAATACCTATTTGCCCGGGACAGCGCGCTAAGAAATAACTCGCGCCAATATCGGGAAAAAAACCAATGCTGGTTTCCGGCATGGCAAATAGTGTGCGCTCAGTCGCAATGCGGTATTTACCATAAATCGAAATGCCTACACCACCACCCATGGTAATACCATCTAATAAAGCAATATAAGGTTTTGCATAGTGAGCAATATAATAATTTAAGCGATATTCTTGCCAGTGAAGGTCAGTGGGAGGTTGGTTGGTTTTTTGTTGCTGCTGATAAATTTCTCTAATATCACCGCCCGCACAAAAAGCTTTTTCACAGTTGCTTTTAATAACAACAGCATTAATTGTTGCGTCATGTTCCCATTTTTTTAATTGCTCAGCGATAGCCACCAGCATTTTTAGATTGGTGGCATTCAGCGCCTCAGGCCGGTTCAGCGTAATTAAGCCAAGGTTGCCGTTATTGCTGGCCAATGTTGTAAAAATGATTTCCGCTGAATGTGTCATAGTTTGATTCTAAATGAAGTCAGTATAGTATAGGCAATGACAAAGATATTAGGCTATACTTAAGCAAAACAAAACAGGGTTAAATGACTATGGCTAGAGTTAAAACAGAAGCGCATTGGCGTGATTCTGCCCGTAATCCGCGTTTTTTTCTAATCGATGCGCGGGCGGCGTTTCCGTTATTGTTGTTTTTGCTGCATATCCGCATCTGGACGGCTGTGGTGGCGTTGCTGGCCATGACTTTCTTTGGCCTGCTGGAGCGTTATGGTTTTAGCCCGGTGGTTTTTTTGCGCTGGCTAAGAAATGTATTAGCAGGGCCGCACAAAGTGGCGATACCCTGGTGGAAACAGTAAGTAGAGAGAAGCAAGATGGAAATAACTCGAACCATGTGCGCCATTGCCAAAGCCTTGAATGCTAATTTCACTTTGAACGATCGTACTATCAGCCATGAAGAAGTTTTCGCCGATACGGGATTGCTGCCTGCTATTGCTCGCCGTGCCGATCAATTATGTTCACTTTGTTTAGGTTATGGAATAGGCCTTTCTTTTAATGAAGCGGATAAAGCAATGCTGGGTGTCAAAGTGAGTTTTGATGAAGTAACGCCTAATACCTTGCGTTTTATGTGTATGACAGATGTTTTGTGCGAATTGATTCAATCCGGTAAATCCAGCCATCAAACACCGCTAGATGAACTGATGTATGATTGATAGACCTTATTCTTCGGTTTCTTTTTCAGGCACCTGATCAATATCTTTTCCCAATAAAGTATCCAAAAACACTTTAAAAGCCGAAGAGTCTTTTGTTGCTGTCTGATCGGGAGAGGTCACTAAAGTAGCGTCTCTACTCTCAGTTGCCAACTGCGGGTCAGGCACCGCCAAAGCAAAAGCGGGCTGCAGAGCAAGCAGCGGCAAAGCCAAGACTATCGCTAGCAGAAATGCTTTCATTAACGCTACCTCTTTTGCCAAAAAGCTAAGGGTTTATTTCATAGTATAGATGCTATTTAGTAATTTTGGCGGGTTGAGGTAGAATGGCCATCAAACTAAGGAGGTCTTATGCTATTTACCCATTTATTAAAACAGCAAAACCCGCTTCGTGCGGCCATGACAACCGCTTATCGTATGGACGAAGAGCAATGTGTCGCCCACTTGCTGGAGATGGCTGCTTTGCCGGCGGAATCCTTAGCCCGTATCACCCATACAGCCCACCAACTCGTAGCCGAAGTGCGTAAGCGCCGGCTAGAAAGAGGCGGACTGGATGCTTTCCTCTATGAATATGACCTTTCCAGCGCCGAGGGCATTGCTTTAATGTGCCTGGCCGAAGCGCTATTACGCATTCCTGATAAAGAAACCATTGATAAGTTATTAAGCGATAAGCTAACCAATGCGGATTGGGGCAGCCATTTAGGCCAGAGCGAGTCTTTATTTGTCAATGCGGCCACCTGGGGATTATTACTGACCGGTAAATTATATGATCAATCGACCGTTACCGAAAAACCTTTGCGTTCCGCTTTAAAGCGCTTTCTGGGGCGTACCGGCGCGCCGGTAATACGCCAGGCAGCTAAGCAGGCAATGAAAGTCTTAGGCCAGCAATTTGTGATGGGACAAACCATAGAAGAGGCGCTTAAACGTGCACGTAATGGCGAAGCGAAAGGCTATCGTTATTCATACGATATGTTAGGCGAAGCGGCGCGCACAGCGCAGGACGCTGAGCATTATTTTCAATCGTATCAAGCGGCCATTCAAAAAATTGGCGTAGCAGCAGCAGGGCGGGGCGTCATTGCAAGCCCAGGTATTTCCGTAAAATTATCCGCTTTGCATCCCCGTTATGAGTTTGCTGAGCAAGATGAAGTGGTTCCCGCGGTGACGGCTAAATTATTAATACTCGCTGAACAGGCAAAAGCAGCGAATATTGGTTTAACGGTGGATGCCGAAGAAGCGGAACGTTTAGATATTTCGCTGGATATTATCGAAGCCGTTTATAGCAATCCTGCTTTAGAAGGTTGGGAAGGGTTTGGTTTGGCGGTGCAATCCTATCAAAAGCGTGCGCCGTTTGTGTTGGATTGGTTGATTGATTTGGCACGTCAATACAAACGCCGGATGATGGTGCGTTTAATTAAAGGCGCGTATTGGGATGCGGAAATTAAGATTGCGCAAGTAAAAGGATTGTCCGGTTATCCGGTTTTTACCCGCAAAGCGGCGACGGATGTTTCTTTTTTAGCATGCGCAAAAAAAATGTTAGCGGCGCGTGATGCTTTATATTGCCAGTTTGCTACACATAATGCGTATTCGCTGGCGGCGGTATTAGAAATGGCGGGTGGACAACAGGATTTTGAATTTCAATGCCTGCATGGCATGGGTTATACCTTGTATGATCAAGTGGTTGGGACGCAGCATTTAAATATTCCCTGCCGTGTTTATGCGCCGGTGGGCGGGCATGAAGATTTACTCGCTTATTTAGTGCGGCGTTTACTGGAAAATGGTGCAAATACCTCTTTTGTTAATCGCATTATTGACGACAAAATTCCTATTGATGATATTATTGTTGATCCCGTTGCCGTTATGCGTAGTCACGCGCAAAAAGCACATCCAAAAATTCCATTGCCTGTTAATATTTATGGCAGCACACGTAAAAATTCGTGTGGCATTGATTTAACGAATGTTGTTGAATTAAATGCTTTAGATAAAGCGGTTGCAGCTTGTTGCCAGCAACCCTGGAAGGCCGCGCCGTTGATTAACGGCGAATTTGCCAGCGGTGAACAACAGCCGATGTATGATCCGGCTGATAAACGGCGTCAAATTGGTACTGTGATTAAAGCAACCGTTGAACAAACAAAACAAGCATTAGCATTTGCCGACGTGGCCTTTTATAAATGGGACAGTCAGCCGGTAGAACAACGCGCACTGTGTTTAGAGCGTGCCGCTGATTTGCTGGAGCAACGCATGCCACAATTTATTGCACTGGCGGTGCGTGAAGGCGGTAAAACGATTCCAGATGCGGTAGGCGAAGTGCGGGAAGCCGTAGATTTTTGCCGTTATTATGCGGAACAGGCGCGTAAAGAATTAGCGCAACCCGTTAGATTGTTAGGCCCTACGGGCGAATTAAATCAAATCTCCTTGCATGGGCGCGGGGTAATTGCCTGTATCAGCCCGTGGAATTTTCCGTTAGCAATTTTTATGGGGCAGGTGACGGCTGCATTAGCGGCGGGTAATGCAGTGATTGCAAAACCCGCAGACCAGACGCCTTTAATTGCAACGGCCGCTGTGCAGTTATTGCATGAAGCCGGTATTCCAAAAGACGTGGTGCAAGTATTGCCTGGCAGAGGCAGTGTGGTGGGTACCACCTTAATTAACGATTTACGCGTAAAAGGCGTGATGTTTACCGGTTCAACCGAAACCGCACGTATGATTAATCAAACCTTAGCGAATCGTGAAGGAGTAATTGTACCTTTTATTGCAGAAACTGGCGGGCAGAATGCAATGATTGTGGATTCTTCTGCGTTACCAGAACAGGCGGTGGCCGATATTATCACCTCAGCCTTTGGCAGCGCAGGGCAACGTTGTTCAGCCGCCCGCGTTTTATTTGTGCAGGAAGAAATTGCGCCGAAATTAATTGAAATGTTAACAGGCGCTATGGCGGAATTAAAATT
>JBEPVU010000024.1:0-12163 GCA_041690855.1 Gammaproteobacteria bacterium
TTTATGATTTTGCCGCTCTATGCCAATATTGAAAAATTAGATACGCGTTTAATTGATGCCGCCCGTGATTTAGGCGCTAATAAAATACGCGTATTTACTAAAATTATTATACCTTTAACGTTGCCTGGCATTATTGCCGGCGCTATGCTGGTGTTTTTGCCGGCATTGAGCATGTTCTATATTCCAGATTTATTAGGTGGCGCTAAAACAATGTTAGTCGGTAATCTGATTGAAAATCAATTCCTGGCGGCGCGTAATTGGCCGGTAGGTTCTGCCGTTAGTGTGGTATTAACGTTATTAATGGGGTTAATGCTGGTTATTTACTGGCACGCCAATAAACGCAGCCAGCTTAAGCAGGATTTAGTTTAAGCTTAAATTTTGCTAATGTCCATAAAACGTGATATTATCACGTTTTATGGACATTTAAATGTGAATTTTTACAAAAAATGCGCTATAAACGGTATTGCCATGCAAAGAACTCTCTATCAGCATTTATTGGCCTGGCAGAAAAATAAACAACGTAAACCGCTAATAGTACGTGGTGGGCGACAAGTAGGTAAGACTTATTTATTAAAGACTTTTGCTGCCCAGGAATATACTAATGTCGCTTATCTGAATTTTGAGCAGACGCCGGAAGCAAGCGCTTTTTTTCAACGTGATTTAAATCCACGGCGTATTTTAGAGAATTTAGAAATTTACTTGAATATAGCTATTTTGCCGGAAAAAACGCTTATTATTTTCGATGAAATTCAGGCGTCACCTCAGGCTTTAACCAGTTTGAAATATTTTCAAGAGCAGGCCAATGAATACCACATTGCTGCTGCGGGTTCTTTGTTAGGAATAAAACTTGCTGAACCTAAAAGTTTTCCAGTGGGTAAAGTGAATTTTTTAGATCTTTACCCTTTAACTTTTTTTGAATTTCTTGATGCGATAGGTAAACAACAATTACGCATCATGTTAGACAATCTTAAAAAAATTCAACCCATTCCCCAACCTTTTCATATGGAATTGATAGAGTTATTAAAAAAATATTTTTTTATAGGTGGTATGCCTGAAGCGGTGGCAGAATACAGCCGTGCTGCCGACTTTAATGCTGTTCGCCAGATTCAGCATGATATTTTAGACGCTTATTTACTGGATTTTATTAAACATGCGCCACCGCAGCAAGTAATGAAAATAACAACGGTCTGGCAATTTATTTCTAGTCAATTAGCCAAAGAAAACAAGAAATTTATTTTTTCTGCCCTTGGCAAAAGCGCACGTGCGCGTGAATATGAAACTGCTATACAATGGTTGGTGGATGCAAGACTTATTCATCAATCTTTTCGCATCTCAGTGCCTAAATTACCCGTTGAGAGTTATTGTGACAGAAATATTTTTAAGGTATTTTTGCTTGATGTAGGATTATTAGGTGCGATGAATCGATTGCCGCCACGCCTTATTATTGAAGGCGATGATTTATTTGTAGAATACAAAGGCGCTATGACCGAAAATTTTGTCGCTCAGGAACTGATCGCCCACCAGTATAATCAATTGTATTACTGGACAAATGACGGGAAAGCAGAGATTGATTTTGTGGTGCATTATGATGCTAATCTTTGTCCGCTTGAAGTCAAAGCAAGCCGCGCAATACACTCCAAAAGCCTTAAAATTTATCAAGAAAAATATAAGCCGGAATTGGTTTTTAGAGCTTCTTTTCTGAACTTAAAGCAGGAAGAAAACTTATGCAATTACCCACTTTATTTATTAGCAAAATTTCCTCAATATGAAACGCTGGTGTGTTAGCCTATTTTTTGCCTGAAAGCAGAGTGTAACCATGAAAAATTTAACTAAAAACCTCTATCTCACCGCAATTTACTTGTTTTTTTATATTCCCATTGTAGTGCTGATTGTTTACTCGTTTAATAATGCCCAATATTCTTTGTTGTGGCATGGTTTTACCTGGTCTTGGTATCAGCAATTAATGGGTGATACTGATTTGCAAACGGTAGCGCTGCATTCATTATTAATTGGCGTGTTGGCCTCCAGTATAGCTACTTTATTAGGAACAATTGCGGCCGTATCGCTTTATCGCTATCAATTCCACGGTAAGCAACTTTTGCATGGTTTATTATTCGTGTTAATTGTTTCGCCTGATATTGTGATGGGCATTTCATTATTAATTCTTTTTTCTACTCTGAAAATCAGCACTGGTTTCTGGACTTTGTTAATTTCCCATATTACTTTTTGTATGCCGTTTGTCGCGGTTACGGTTTTTAGCCGTATCAGTGGATTTGATAAAAATATTTTTGAAGCCGCAAAAGATTTAGGCGCGGCAGACGCTATTATTTTTACCCGCATTATTATTCCTATGTTATGGCCGGCCATTTTAGCGGGTTGGTTACTGAGTTTTACCCTATCGCTCGATGATGTCATTATCAGTTATTTTGTAACGGGGCCAACCTTTCAGATTTTACCACTGCAGATTTACTCCATGGTGCGTCTGGGCGTAAATCCTGAAATTAACGCATTATGTTCGGTGATGTTTGCAGTAACATTATTATTAGTATTATTCCTGCAATTAGCGCTGAGGAAAAAACAATGAGATATTTTTGCTGGATTTTGTTGCTATTCGCTATCGCCTTGCCGAGCTGGGCAGATGATAAGCAGGTGGTAAATGTTTATAACTGGTCAGGTTATATTTCGGATGGCGTATTAAAACAGTTTGAAAAAGAAACCGGCATTCATGTGAATTATACGACTTACGATAGCAATGAAACCCTATACGCTAAGTTAAAGGCCGATCCTGATGCGGGCTATGATATTGTCGTGCCTTCTACCTATTTTATCGATCGTATGCGTAATCAGAACATGTTACATAAAATAGATAAAAGCCAGATTTCGAACATCAAACACCTAAACCCTGTTCTATTAAATAAGCCCTTTGATCCACATAATGAATATAGCATTCCTTATTTCTGGAGTACTACGGGTATTGCCATTAATACAAAATATTATCCTGAGGAGAGCATTAAAACATGGAATGATTTATGGAAAAACCAATATAAAGATCAATTATTGTTGTTAGATGATATTCGAGACGTATTTTCGATGGCTTTATTTAGCCTGGGGTATTCAGTGAATGATACTAATCCAGAACATATTAAAGCGGCTTATCTTAAATTAAGAAAATTATTGCCTAATGTGCGCTTGTTCAACGATGAAGCCGCTGCTGCGATTTATATTGATGAAGATGCAACATTAGGCATGGGCTGGAATGGCGATGTTTATATGGCGAGCAAAGAAAATCCTGCGATGCGTTATATTTATCCTAAAGAAGGATTTGCCTTGGCGATTGATAGTATGGCAATTCCCGTAGGCGCTAAACATCTTGAAAATGCTTATAAATTCATTAATTTTATTCTGCGTCCTGATATTGCGATGCAGCTCAGTGTGGCCACTGGTTATGCCTCACCTAATTTAGCGGCGCAAAAATTAATGCCAAAAGAATTGGCGAATAATAAAATGGTATATCCCGATGCGGCAACGCTGGAAAGGAGCCAGATACAGATTGATTTAGGGCCAGCGACGAATGCGATTTATGCGAAATATTGGGAGTTGTTGAAAATCGGCGCTTAATAATAGCAAATGAGCGCTGGTTTGCATGTTTATTCAATTGATAGAACATTCAATTATTTTTTTGTATTTGGTCAATAAGGGTTGTCCATAGAGATGTGTGATCGGCAAAATAATGTTATAAATAGCTAAATATTGAAAATAGGACATTAAAATGTTGCAAACAACGGCAAAAAAACGCCCCTCGGCTGATCAGACAAGGGCAAAAATATTGAAAGTAGCGCAGAAGTTATTTGCCAGAAAAGGCTTTGCCGCGACTTCTATCAGTGATATTGCCGAGCAGGCAAAGATTAATCAGAGCCTGATTTATCACCATTTTATCGATAAAAAAATGTTATGGCGCAAGGTTAAACATCATTTGTTGGAGAATTATTCCATTTATAACGAAGTAAAAGCGTTTGATGAATTGGCGCAAGCTGATCTGAAAAATTTTTTGCGGCAGATCATGGCTTTGCGGTTTAATTTTTACGATAAATATCCAGAAGTAATACGTATTTTGAACTGGCAACGTCTAGAGCCAGATAAAAAAGATTTACAGCATTCCTGCTGGGCGCCACAGGAAAGATGGTTAAAAGCCGTAAAAGATTTTCAAAAGCGGGGCGAAGTTCGTGCGGCTATTTTGCCGGAAGTGGCAGTCAATATTATGTGGAATGCTATCAGCGGCTATTTTATGGATCATTACCCACAATTTTCAGTCGCTAATCAAAAAACTAAACAAGAATATTTAGAAGCTACTATTGATTGTGTTTATCGTAGTCTGGCAGTTATTAAACATGAAGCTGAATAAGGAGTATTGCAATGCAGGTAAAAGTATTAGTCAATGGCGCTGCTGGAAAAATGGGACAGGAAACCGTAAAGGCCATTAATGCCGATCCAGAATTAAAACTGGTGGGTGAACGTGATAAAGATACGGATTTATGGGCTACGCTTAAAGTGAGCAAACCGGATGTCGTAGTTGATTTTACTACGCCAGGCGTCGTCTATGAAAATGCCGTAACCATTATTGATTTAGGCATCAGACCTGTTATAGGCACCACCGGTTTAACAGCGCAACAAATTGCTGATTTACAGCAACGCTGTGTGGAAAAAAAGTTAGGTGGATTAATAGCGCCTAATTTTTCACTCGGCGCTGTTTTAATGATGCAGTTTGCAAGCATGGCTGTGCGTTATCTGCCCGATGTGGAAATTATGGAATTTCATCATCCTGCTAAATTAGATGCGCCCTCAGGCACTGCCTTACGTACGGCAGAATTAATTGCCGCCGCGCGCGAGCAGGCGCCACAAAAATCCGCCAGTCAAGAATCAGTGCAAGGCGCACGCGGTGCTGATTATCAAACGATTCCTATCCATGCCATTCGCTTGCCAGGTCTGGTTGCTTCACAGGAAGTATTATTTGGCGGACAAGGCGAAACGTTATCGATTCGCCACGATACGATTCACCGCGAAGCCTTTATGCCAGGCGTGCGCTTAGCCTGTAAAAAAGTGATGGAACTTGATTACTTAGCCCTTGGCCTGGATAAATTATTGTTTGATTTAACTTGTTATTCCCCGCGACTTGTCACGGAGTTTCCTTATGAGGAAAGTTTGAAAACCTAAGGTTTTCAAGTAAAAACAGTACTATTCATTCTATGAGTGGAGTGATCCGCAAAGAGGAAATATGAGAAGTCAGCAGACGGCATAGTAGGCGACAGGAAGGTGCCGAAGGCTCGAATCAGTAAATCAAGGATAATCACAGTAGGTTCTTGGAGGACGGAGTAGCAGAAAATGATAGATACCTATCACCAACCCACCTCGATTACCGATTAAATCTATTTTTTAGCTAGATAAATCATTCTTTCTTTTAAGGAATATTTCTGAGTAGCCATTTATAATAAAATTATAAATGGCTACTCAGAAATATTTTTTTGACATGAGTAGCCATTTATAATAAAATTATAAATGGCTACTCGACATAAAAGGAGGCGTAATGAGTATCTCGTTAAGAGTTACTGAAACGATAATACTTGATAATTTTTTTAATTCCGATAAATCAGAGTTTTTGGCGATTTATGGTAGAAGACGCGTAGGAAAAACTTTCCTAATTAAGCATTATTTTGGCAAGAAAAAGTGTATATTTATTTCGATAACGGGTATTGAAAAAGGCAGTTTTTTAAAACAAAGAGAAGAATGTTGTAAGCAAATAAGTGATGCTTTTTATGATGGAGCAACGCTGGAGGTTCCTGCAGATTGGTTCAAAATGTTTGAACTGCTCAATAAAGCTATTACAAAATTACCAACAGATAGAAAAGTCGTTTTATTTTTTGATGAATTTCCATGGCTGGCAACACCGCGTTCACGCTTACTGCAAGCACTGGAATATTATTGGAATCAATATTGGAGTAATAATAAAAGAATTAGAGTGATTATATGCGGATCATTGGCATCCTGGATTATTAAAAATATTATTAATAATACAGGTGGTCTTTATAACCGCGTTACCTATCGCTTGAAATTAGAACCCTTCAATTTATTTGAAACAAAAGCATTTTTGAAAACGAAAGGTATTCGGCTTAATGATGAACAAGTTTTGTCGATTTATAGTGTGTTGGGCGGCATCCCACTTTATCTTGAACAAGTGAAAAAAGGCTTATCGGCTGATCAGAACATCGAAAAAATTTGCTTTAATAAAAATGGCCTGTTAATTGATGAGTTGCAAGGATTGTTTAAATCTTTATTTTCAGATGCAGAAATTTATATCAAATTAATTAGAGAAATAGCTAAACATAGATATGGCATTACAAAAAGTGGCCTGGCAAAACGTCTTGGTATTGTGCAAAGCGGGAGATTGGTAGAGCGTTTACAGGAACTAGAAGACGCAGGGTTTATTATTTCATTTCTACCTTATCAACATCGGGAAAAAGGCATGTATTTTCGTATTATTGATGAATATACTATGTTTTATTTTCGCTGGATTGAACCTAATTTGCGTTCGATCAAGCAGTTTGCAAAATCAACCAGGTTTTGGCTGGAATTAGCACACAGTAGTGCCTATAAATCCTGGAGTGGTTATGCGTTCGAATCAATTTGCTATAAACATATAGCGCAAATTATGGAAAAATTATCGTTAAATGCTTCAGCTTTGCCGTATACTTGGAAATATATACCAAAACAAGGGAATTTAGAGCGCGGAGCGCAAATTGATTTGTTATTTGATAGAAATGATGGCGCTATTACTTTATGTGAAATCAAGTATACGGAAGCGCCTTTTATAATTGATAAGCAATATGCAGAAATTTTAAACAGAAAAACAGTAATTTTTCAGGAAAAGACAAAAACCAGTAAGCAAATTTTTTTCACGATGATTTCAGCAAAAGGAATTAAAAAAACGCTATATTCTGAGGAAATTATTCATGGTGTAGTCATCTTAGAGGATTTATTCAAGCGGGTTTAAATGATGCAAGGGTTTTTTTACGTAAGGCGTGCGCTTAGCCTGTAAAAAAGTGATGGAACTTGATTACTTAGCCCTTGGCCTGGATAAATTATTATTTAATTAAACGCTGATTGACTACATTTTTTTGCGCTTTAAACAGTTGTTGAGAAGGGTTTTTGCTTTTAATATCTATTAACAGTTTTGATGTTTTTTTATGGAAAAAACAGGGTTTAACGTAAAAAAACCAGGAGGTGTAGTCATGGCTGTAGATAGCAGAAACAAACAGGGAGCTGCCACGCAAGGTAGTAAGCTTAAAGACGGGCAACAAATTCAATCAGACAACAATCTGAGCGATTTGAAGCGGCAGCAAGCAGATATCGTTGGTTCCTCTAAAAAAGAGAACCAGCATAGCTCTGGCAAGCAGCGGTTCGATAGGTACCAATGGATGGGTGACTTGTAGAAATAGCAGGAGAAGGTGGTGATACCTATCCTGCTGGCAAATCGCCTCGATAAAGCAGGCATTAATTCCTGCCGAGTTGAGGCGGTAGGCTTTTATTTTAATGCAATGATCGCAGTTGCTCTAATAAATCTAAGACCATAACTTGTCTGCTTTTATTGGCAATTTTTTCTACATATCCTTTCAGTTTGTGCCAGGCAAAACTTGGCGGGATTTCCACTTCAGGTAACGCGTAAAATAATTTATTCTTTGTTGATTTTAAATAGCAGAAATCAAATAATGCTTTCTCTGGTTGCGCCATGCGGATTGTATTATCGCCAATAATATCAAAGCCCGAAAATAGTATAGGATTAATATGGTGTATTGAATAAACGCTTATTGGAGTGTTATAGCGTCTTGTTTTTGCAATTGAAATAGCATAAATCAATGAGGGAATTTGTGAAATTAGCCCATGATAATATAAAGCGGATTGCAGAGAAATATAACTTGGCATGGGAGCTGTTAGATAATCAGGCAGCATTAAGGGATCGACTGATTCTTTTAATGCCCATACACCACGGCGAAGATGTGCAATTAAATTTTCGTCAGCTAATTGTTTTAATAAGTTATAGCCATATTTATTTGAAATGCCAAGCAAAATAGCAAAATCACTCGTTTGAAAAATGGGAACGTCTAGCGCTTTTATTTTTTGATAGGCGGTTATTAATTTCATGAAAAATATTCCCTAATATATTCACAAACGCTGATTAAAATTGTATCCCATGTCTCTGAGTCATCATATTGTGATTGATAACCCGGTTCTAAATATGAAACGACTTGCGATTTAAAGGCAGAAAAACTCATGCACATTGCATTATCAATCGCAGTTTGTAATTCATCCCTCGTAAATATATTTACTATTTTAATTTCATGCGTATGAATAAGATGATGAATATCAAAAATATCTCGTGCTTGTGTCTCATTTCTTAAAATCAGTGCTTTTATTTTTTGTTGCAATGCAGTTTTAGCATCATAATGACTGATAAAAATAGGCCGTATTTTATAGGTCATGGTTAATTCACGTGCCATGGGTTCAGTGATTGCTTGTAAGGCGCCGTCCCTGCGTGAAAATTCAATTTTAGTATTTATCGGCAGTGCCTGCTTTGGAACATTAAGCAGAATTTTCCAACGTTGTGTTGTAGCGGTTTGTTTAGGCGTTGAAAAGCCTGCGATGCTTATATTTCTGGCTCGTAGTATTTGTGCAAAAGGAACGCCGGATAGAATTTTGTTGACAGTGTTTTTTAGCGTATTAGGAGCAACGGTATGTACATCAATATCTATATCTTCTGAGTAACGTATACTACTCAGGAAAAACCTTAAGTTGCAGCCGCCTTTGAGGGCATATAGGCGTTTATCCAGCTTCTGACTAAGCTGTTCTAGGAACGCCAGGTGAAATAACTCGATATGGGCTTTTGTGCTATAGCTTGTTTCCATAAGGCTTAAAAGACCATTTATTAGTGGATAACTGGTATTATAGAATAAATAGCGTGATTTTCAAGCTGATTGAAGATTATTATATAATATTCAGCTAAATTATTATCAGACAACTATTAGGTAAAACCAGTCATGCAAACCATTATCAATCAGCTCACGGCCGAATTATCCATCCGTCCACAACAAGTGACCGCAACCCTGCAGTTATTAGAGGAAGGCGCTACGGTGCCTTTTATTGCGCGTTACCGCAAAGAAGCAACGGGTGGTTTAACCGATACGCAATTGCGTGAATTTGCTGAACGGTTAAGTTATTTACGCGAATTAGAAGATAGACGTACGGTTATTTTAAAAAGTATTAAAGAGCAGGATAAGCTTACTCCAGATTTAGAGCGGACTATTTTATCGGCGGAGACTAAAGTGCGCCTGGAAGATTTATATTTGCCCTTTAAACCTAAGCGCCGCACAAAAGCACAAATTGCCCGCGAAGCAGGTCTGGCGCCTCTCGCGGATGCTTTATTACTCGATGCTAATTTAGGTCCCGAAAAAACCGCGGAACAATATATTAATGTTGAAAAAGGTATTGCTGATATTAAAAGCGCTTTAGAAGGTGCTCGTCATATTTTAATGGAAAAATTTGCCGAAGACGCTGAGCTGGTTGGAAAATTACGCGATTATTTATGGCAGCAGGGTATTTTGCAGGTGCAATTAATTGCTGGCAAAGAAGAAGAGGGCGCTAAGTTTGCGGATTATTTTGCTTATCAGGAAGCTATTAAAAATATTCCTTCCCATCGTGCATTGGCGCTATTACGCGGGCGCAAAGAAAGCATCTTGCAAGTGGCGTTAACTATTGATGAGACACAAACAGACATTATTTTAAATAAAATAGCCAGCCGTTTTAAGATTATCAATAAACAACGACCGGCCGATGCCTGGTTAATTGAAACCGTTCGCTGGACCTGGAAAGTAAAATTATTTTTGCAATTAGAAGTGGAGTTATTAACGCAATTGCGTGAGCAAGCCGAAGCGGAAGCGATAGCCGTTTTTGCGCATAACTTAAAAGATTTATTATTAGCAGCGCCTGCGGGTGGCCGTGTTACTATGGGGTTAGATCCTGGTTTCCGCAGCGGCGTTAAAGTGGTCGTGGTGGATGAAACAGGTAAATTATTAGCGCATACTGTTATTTATCCCCATCAACCGCAACAGCGCTGGGATGAAGCGATAGCTACCTTAGCAAAGCTTTGCCAGCAACATCAGGTAAATTTAATCAGCATTGGTAATGGTACGGCTTCACGGGAAACAGATAAATTAGCGGTCGAAGTCATTAAAAAATATCCCGCTTTAAAATTAACCAAAATTGTCGTTTCCGAAGCGGGCGCTTCCGTTTATTCTGCGTCTGAATTAGCGGCCAAAGAGTTTCCTGACTTAGATGTTTCGTTGCGCGGTGCTGTATCGATTGCCCGCCGTTTACAAGACCCGTTAGCGGAACTTGTTAAAATTGATCCCAAATCCATAGGTGTAGGCCAATATCAGCATGATGTGAATCAAACACAATTAGCGCGTAGTTTAGAGGCTGTAGTAGAAGATTGCGTGAACGCCGTGGGTGTGGAAGTGAACAGTGCTTCAATGGCTTTATTAACGCGGGTGGCAGGATTAAATGAAACGATTGCACGTAATATTGTTGAATTTCGTAATCAACAAGGTATTTTTAAGAACCGTTCTGCTTTAAAAAAAGTGCCGCGCTTAGGTGAAAAAGCGTTTGAGCAAGCGGCAGGATTTTTACGTATTAGCAATGGCGCTAATCCACTGGATGCCTCGGCTGTACATCCAGAAGCCTATGCCGTGGTTGAAAGTATTGCGAAAAAGCATCAACAGAATATAAAAACGATGATAGGGGAACAAAAATTTTTGCGCAGTTTAAATCCTGCTGATTTTGTGACTGAGCAGTTTGGTATTCCAACCATTGAAGATATTATTGCAGAATTAGAAAAACCCGGCCGTGATCCACGGCCAGAATTTAAAACCGCCAGTTTTAAGGAAGGAATAGAAAATTTAACCGATCTTAAAGAAGGCATGTTGTTGGAAGGTACGGTTACGAATGTAACGAATTTTGGCGCTTTTGTGGATATTGGCGTACATCAGGATGGTTTAATTCATATCTCAGCCCTCGCCAATCGTTTTATCAAAGATCCCCGCGAAGTGGTTAGAACTGGCGATATTGTTAAAGTAAAAGTCCTCAGTGTAGATTTGCCTCGGAAGCGGGTGGCGTTATCGATGCGGCTGGAGAGCTGAATATGCATAATCAAAACACTTTTAAACCCGCCTGGTGGGCGCGCAATCCGCATGTGCAAACCTTATGGGCGGCGCTCACCGCGCGTCAGCCTGAAATAACCACGCAACGTGAACGCTTAGAATTGCCTGATGGCGATTATCTTGATCTGGACTGGGCAGGCGAAGGACAAGGTCCGCTGGTTTTGCTGCTGCATGGCTTGGGCGGCAGTATTGATTCGCATTATGCGCGTGGTTTTTTGCGAGTAATCACGGCGCATGGTTGGCGTGGGGTATTAATGCACTTTCGCGGTTGCAGTGGTGAACCCAATCGCTTGCCGCGTTTATATCATTCGGGTGATACAGAAGATATTGCGTATGTGATACAAACACTCAAACAACGCGCGCCCCATACGCCGTTAGCGGTTATTGGCGTTTCGTTGGGTGGTAGTGTTTTGCTGAACTGGTTAGGTAAACATCAGCAGGATACATTATTGACGGCGGCGGTTGCTATTAGTGTACCTTTTGAATTAAGTAAAGCGGCCAATCATATCAATAAAGGCTTATCGCGTTTTTATCAATGGTATCTTTTGCGTGGATTACGTCAGACTATTATCCATAAATTTAAAAGGGTGCAAGCGCCCATTGATTTTGGTGATATTGATAACATACGCACTTTCTGGGAATTTGATAATGCTATTACAGCGCCTTTGCATGGTTTTATGGATGTGCATGATTATTATGCAAAAGCCAGTTGCCGTTCGTGTTTGAAAGATATTGCAATACCAACCTTATTGTTACAAGCCCGCGATGATCCGTTTATTTCGGCCGATGCTATTCCGCAGCCGGAGGAATTGTCTAAACACGTTACCTTGGAAATCAGTGAATCAGGCGGCCATGTGGGCGTTGTCGGCGGTCACTTGCCCTGGCGGCCGGTTTACTGG
>JBEPVU010000025.1:0-12065 GCA_041690855.1 Gammaproteobacteria bacterium
GCCAGGCATAGGAAAGGTTTGTCCCTTTAAATGCGGCGGCTTGCCAGCGGCAGTTGCCAGCAGCCAGCCGCTTAACGGCATCCCAAATAGCGCTAAATAAATTAAACCATGCGCGGAATGTTCCACAATTTTCTCCCAGCGTTTTGCATTGGGAATCGTGGGCTTTGGATTACTCAGCATCCATAGCACCCGCATGATCACAATCAATAAAGTTACTAAGCCCACTAATTTATGAGTATTAATCACCGTTCCTTTAATAGTGCCAGTGTTTTCCCAGAAAAACCCTACTAAAATCAGCGTCAACACCAGCAAAAACACTAGCCAGTGAAAAAATTTAGCGATACTGCCATATTGCTGCTCTGTATTACGAATCATAAAGGCCTCTTAGCTTTGTCAACGCTGAAATTGCCTGTTAATATAAGCGCTTTCGCGGGTGTAGTTCAATGGTAGAACTTTAGCTTCCCAAGCTGATAGCGTGGGTTCGATTCCCATCACCCGCTCCAGCGTAATTTAATAATGAGAAATAACCATGGCTGTACGTACTATTATTCATTTACCCGATCCGCGTTTACGTGAAATGACTAAAAATGTAGATAATATCGCCGATAAGGAAATTCAAACGTTAATCGATGATATGATCGAAACCATGTATGCCGCCGATGGCGTTGGCCTGGCAGCTACACAAATAGCCGTTTCCTGGCGTATTGCCGTGCTGGACGCTTCAAAAGAACACAACCAGCCGATGGTATTGATTAACCCGCAAATTACCAACCGCGAAGGCGAAGAATTAATGAACGAAGGCTGTTTATCGGTGCCAGGTTATTACGAAAAAGCGCCACGCGCTTTGCGGGTCACTCTAAAAGCTTATGATAGAAAAGGTAACCCTTATGAAATACAGGCGGACGGTTTATTAGCGCATGTGATTCAACACGAAGTGGATCACTTAGACGGCAAACTTTTTATCGATTATCTTTCGCCACTCAAACGCCAGCTTGCACGCAAGAAGATGGAAAAGCATAAGCGGCAAAATAAATAGTCACCACTTTTAGGTAATTCATTTGAAAATCATTTTCGCCGGCACGCCTGCTATAGCGCTTCCCAGTCTGCAAGCTTTACTGGCTTCGGAACATGAAGTCGTTGCGGTGTATACCAAACCCGATCAACCCGCTGGCCGCGGACAAAAATTTACCGCCAGCCCCATTAAACAACTGGCTTTAGCGCATCAGATACCCGTACGCCAGCCCACTACCCTGCGCGATCCTGACGAGCAGGCGTTATTACGCCAATGGCAGGCCGATATTATGGTTGTGATCGCTTATGGGCTGATTCTGCCTCAAGCAGTGCTGGCAATACCGCCCCTGGGCTGCATTAATATTCACGTTTCTTTATTACCACGCTGGCGCGGCGCGGCGCCTATTCAACACGCTATTTTAGCGGGCGATACTGAAACAGGCGTTACTATTATGCAGATGGATGAAGGCTTAGATACCGGCGCGATTTTATTACAACAAGCCTGCGCGATTTTACCCACGGATACCAGCCAGATTTTGCAGGACCGTTTAAGTGAATCCGGCGCGAGTGCGTTATTGACGGCGTTGCCGCTCATTGCCGATGGCCGTTGCAATCCACAAAAGCAGAATGAAGCACAAGCCTGTTATGCCAGAAAAATTGAAAAAACCGATGCTGAAATTCAATGGCAGGAACCTGCCGAAATCATTGCCCGCAAAATCCGCGCCTATAATCCCTGGCCGATTGCCTATACCTCATTAGACAACCAGATTATCCGCCTCTGGCAGGCAGACATCATTCCAACACCCGCCACCTTACCCGCAGGCACTATTGTGCATACTACTAAAAACAGCATTGACGTTGCGACAGGCGATTCTTTATTGCGTTTATTAATGATGCAATTACCGGGCGGTAAATGTTTGCCGGTAAATGCCGTGTTAAATTCCAAGGCGGCGCTGTTTGCCGTTGGCAACACATTTAATTGATTAAAAAGTATTTTATTACTCTGTTTTTCATTCGTAATGATTTGCAGCCTCATTCTAAGGAGCTTTTTTACTCTGTCATTCTGGGAAGCTTTTTCACTCTGTCATTCTGAGGAACTTTTTTACTCTGTCATCCTGGGAAGCTTTTTTACTCTGTCATCCTGAGGAACTTTTTTACTCTGTCATCCTGAGGAGCAACGCGACGAAGGATCTCCCAACGACTGTTCCTAACCAAGGAGAACCATCGTAGCGCAGATCCTCAGGATGACAAAACAAAAAAATACTTTAGAATAATAGGATAATAGAATAAAAAACTCTCTCAGACATCAAGGTAAAAAAAAATGACTGAAAAAAATTACTATATTTATATGCTAACTAATAAAAACTTAAACGTTCTCTACACAGGCGTAACCAATGATTTGATGCGCCGTGTTTATGAACACAAAAATAAACTGCAAAAAGGTTTCACGCAAAAATATAATATTGATCAATTAGTATATTATGAAACTTGTAATGATGTTGTAGCAGCAATAACAAGAGAAAAAGAGCTTAAAGGTTGGAAGCGTAAAAAGAAGGATGCCCTAATTAATAGTATTAATCCTTTATGGGAAGATTTGTATGAAAAATTATCGTGATTCTACGGGGAGATCCTTCGTCGCTAACGCTCCTCAGGATGACAGAGTAAAAAAGGTTCTTCAGGATGGTAAAAGAAAAAAAGAACTTTCCCCTCGCGCACAGGCCGCGAAAATTTTGTTAGAAGTGCTGCAGAAAAAACGCTCGCTTACAACGGTGTTGCAGGAACAACTTAAAAATTATCCTGACACGCATAATCGTGGCTTTATTCAGGAATTGTGTTATGGCGTGTTGCGCTGGCGGGAGCCACTCGCGGCCTTTATTCAATTATTAATGCCAAAACCTTTAAAATCTGCCGATCAGGATATTGATTGTTTATTACTCACTGGGCTTTATCAGCTTAAGCATTTACAAACTAAACCCCATGCCGCCATTTTTGAAACGGCGCAAGCGGCGCGTGAATTAAAAAAACCGTGGGCGGTTGGTTTAATTAATGGGGTGTTACGGCATTTTCAGCGTGAACAACACACTCTCGAAAACAAGCTCAAAACCCTGCCTGCTACTGTGCTGTATGCACATCCTTACTGGTTAATAAACGCCATCCAGCAAGCCTGGCCGACAGATTGGGAAACTATTTTAACAGCCAATAATCAACATCCGCCGTTGACGTTGCGCGTTAATAACATCCCTATTCAACGGGAACCTTATTTAAGCTTATTGCGTGAGCAAGGTATTCAAGCCTTTGCAACCTCTTCTTCCTGCGTGGGCGTTCAACTCGTCCATCCACAGAATATTACCACATTACCTTTATATGACCAGGGAGGTTTTTCCGTACAGGATGAAGCGGCGCAACTAGCGACTGGCCTGTTAGAACTCGCGCCCGGGCAAATTATTTTAGACGCCTGCGCCGCGCCAGGCGGTAAAACAGCGCATATTTTAGAATATGAGCCTTTACTAAGCCGTTTAACGGCTATCGATAACGATGCCCTACGGCTTGCCCGTATTCAGGAGAATTTAACCCGCCTGCAATTGCTGGATGTGCATCAAGTAAAATTACTGTGCGCCGATGCGGCGCAGCCAGATGCATGGTGGGACGGCCAGTTATTTGATCGGATTTTACTCGATGCTCCCTGCTCTGCCACCGGCGTGATTCGCCGCCATCCCGATATTAAATATCTGCGCCAGGCCAGCGATATATCAGCGCTCACGCAATTACAATGGCAGTTATTAAAAGCGCTCTGGCCATTATTAAAGCCCAATGGCATTTTAGTGTATGCCACCTGCTCTATTCTGCCGCAGGAGAATCATTTATTAGTGCAGCAATTTTTGCAGGAGCAAGAGGATGCAGAGGCAATGCCTATTCAAGCAAAGTGGGGAATTCCCACTGCGCCCGGCCAACAGATTCTGCCAGGCGCCAGTGGGATGGATGGGTTTTATTATGCGAAGTTAAGAAAGATTACGCTGGCATGTACGCTGGATTAAAAGCAGGCTGTTTTTGCCCTTGTCCAAACGTATTATCATCCAGCGGCGGCGCAGAAGGAAACGGATTACTAATAATAATTTGTCTCTCATAATCTGCCTGTGACTGTTGATGAATACCTGCCATGCCATTATTAATAGCGTCTTTAAGTAGCATAATCACGCTGGCGCCCTTGCCTTGCAATTCTTCATTCACACCAACAATCGCTTTTAATAAATTATTATTCTTCAGGCCTAAAATATTGTAGCGTAATTGCGCCGCTAAATGTCTAATCAAATGCTCTTTCTGCATTTCATTAAAATCTTCTAACGGTTGACGTGTGGCTTTTAATACTTTTACGATTAGATCGCTTAATTCTTCACGCTGATTTTTTGCAAAATTAGCATCTTCACAAATACCTTCCAATGCGTAGAAATAACCTGGATTGGCTTCCAGTCCATTAATAGCTCCTTGAATGGCGGCTTTTGCTATTTCCTGTGCAATCTGCGTACGAGAGGACAAAAAGTCTCTATTATTATGCGTAATTGTCCGGTCTTCTATAGAAGACCGTTTGTTAACAGGCACTGTTTTTTCTGTTACTTTAAATAAGCCAATTTGCTTAATCATACTTGTGAAAGTTGGCTTCTGTATTTTTGTAGGTTCTTCTTCCAGTGGATATCGAGTGTCTTTGTTTACTGGACTAACATAGCACTCATCACACCATGCGATTTTACGTGCGCGGCGGGCTGCTTCTTCATTACGCTGAATTAATAACTGGAAAAACTGCACGCTATTTTCAATGGCAACAATCGGTTGATTGTATTTTTTGAGGCTTTCACACCATAGCTTGGCGAACCGCTTCTCCTTCAGCCAACCGCTTATCAAGCGATCAAACGGCAGAAAAGGATTAGACGTCGCATCAAAATCAATTTCCAGCAATGTTTCATTAATAATAAAAGATTCAAATAAATTTTTGACAGTTTTCTCATTCAGCTTTGGTTTGTACCGCTGCAGTAAATGATTTTCAGGATAACCCACAACATAATCTGTTTCTAAAGAACAAGCATGCGAATCACTTTGTCTAGTTTGATGGCATGAGTAACTACAGAATGTGAATTTATTTAAGGTGCGGGTATTGTTAATAAATCTGGCAAGATGATTAAAAAATAAATCATCTTCTCCTTCGTCTTTATGCGCTTTATACTGCAAGTCTAGCCGCCGCAAGGTTTTAGACTTTGCTAAATCTGACAATTTTTTAACGTTATAGCACGAAAAAATTAATATGTTACGCATCCGTTCACTCCTTTGGCACAAAGCCAAGATTAGATTTACTCCATTAAAGTTTCTTTATTTATACTGTTTAAACATCCGGTCACTCCATCCAGAATGCACCGTTTTGTTACAAAATAAAGGAAGTGTAATCGTAACAAACCGCCAGTCTTTTAATCATCAGCTTATGCTGAAAGCCATGTAAGCCATTGCCTATTAAAGGCTTACTACACTCGTGGTACAGGATTAAAGCCTTGCCGTATGGTCTTGTCAGTTACTGATTTAAGATTTCCGGCTGTTTCCTGCATAGCTTCTTCCAGGGATGTTAAATTCCCGCCTCCACCTCCCGTAAATACCTGATTCGCTGCTTGTATTAAATTCTCATATTCAAACCCATTGCTGAAAGGTTTAATATATACTTTTATCTGATTTTCAGAAGTTCGTTGATTCTGTAAGTTCATTATATTCATCCATACAGCAATAAGTAATTTAACGCCATAGGGAAGATGATCAGATTGAATATCACATTTCTTATCAGCTGTTTTATCAGCCAGCTTATAAAAAAGCACTGCAATTTTTCGCGCTTCTTTCCATTGTTCCAACGTGACTTCTTTTAATTCCTTTTTAATATAGCTTTTGTTTTTTGAACAAGCCGTTAATATATCCTCTATCATTTGTGAATAATCCTTTGGATATTGATTTATCACTCGGACAGAGTCATTTTTTTTAGATGATTTAGCCTGTGGAAATGCATTAACCTCATACACATACTGTTCACGTACTGTGATTACAGATTTTCCACCATGACTTGTCAAGGTAAGTGTTTCATTGGGATTTGAGGCTAGCTTCAAATGGATTTTTAATTTATTTGGGTAACCATCTCGAGCATGTATCGTTTGTGCCTGCTTCACTGCTTCATTGCTGTTAAAATAATCCAGGTGAAACGCCATTTCTTTACTATTAAATTGAATAACGTCACTATCTATCACTTTGCCCTGGCTATTTAATGTTTCCGCTTTTTTGATATTTTTATTAAGTTCATTGCGCCGCTGCTGAGCAAGCGCAATGGCTCGATCATAATGCTGAATGTTCTCGTTGATGGTAATGAGGTCATTTAAAACATCTTTCGCAATAGACTGAAGCTTGCCAAGGTTATCAGGCGTTCTGTCATTCCTATTACCAAAATACGATGATTCTGGTGACACAGCCTTCTCCAAACGATTTAACGTATCCTGGAAAAAAATCTGCTCGTTTATCAACTGATTTCTTGCTGTTATCAATTGTTTCTCTAAAACTGCCAATTTATTATCTAATGTTTTTGCCTGTTCTTTTTCAGTGGAATTAAATTCATGGAATACATTCGCGTAAATACCATCGTTCAACAGTTGATTCGATTTTACTAGATTTTTTTGATACTGAATCAAATTTTTTATGCGAGCCCCACGCTCCTGATGATATTTTTTTACATCATTTTTAAATTGACTCCACTGTTCAAATAAATTCAGCTTCACCATAGAAAGTGACTGAGCGACCTTTTTAAAGGTTTCAAGCGAAAATAATTCCGGACACTCTTCTAATAATAAACGTTGTCCTGTCAATAAATCCTGGTAACCCTGAATATTCGCCTCTTTCAGATTCTCCAAGGTAAGATCACGCGGATTGCTACGGAGATATACTTCTATAATGGTTGTAACGACCCCTTCCAAGAGACGGCCGATATCACGAGCTTCTCTTTCCTTTAGTATTGCTCGCGGATTATCAATCAGCAATTTTGCCAATACAGGATTGGAAATATTATTTTTAATCTGATTAATTCTCTGCATATCACTATTAAATGTGGCCTTAATATTAGCATTTCCCATATCAAACTGCGCAAATATCGTTCCATCCAGTATCTTTCCATCCGGATTGCAGTATTTATTGACACTTTTAACACTCTTTTCAATCCTACTGACTGTGGCATTTTGGAACAAAATACTATTCAGTACATATTCGCGCATAACAGGGCTTTCCAATTGACGCAGAGCATGCATTTTTTTAAAAGAGGTTGCCCAAGCTTCGAATGGGAAACGCTCATCTTTTTTACCATCTGTTTCTATGAAAAAGGTAGTAGGAAAATTTTCTGATAATTTCTTAGCCTTTATTAAAGAATTAATTTCTGCGGTTATAAACTGCTGTCTGGCTTCGGATGTTGCCAGTTGATCCCAGCTATTGCCCACTCTATAAAGAAGCTGATTAATTTCGTAAGTATCTGCATACGTTAGCGTTAAATCGCTATTGTCTACCTGATGTTTCAACAGCCAGTTAATCAGGAAAGGATCTTCCATCGCCTGAATAGCTTTGTGTGCATTATGAATGCCCTTATAAGCTGGATTCTTTAATGTATCTATGTTCGGGTCAGTAAAAACTCTATCTATTGCCTTAGCTACTTTCGATTCATTATCATTAGGATCAGCATGACGATAATCAATTAATAATAAGCCCGTGAAAAAATTTCGCGTAGCCAGCTTAATTTCATTATCATTGGTTGTGCGTACCAATGCATCTCTGAAAATTCTCATTCGCTGAGTTAAAAGTGCCGTAGTGAATTCATTAAATTCTTGAGAATTGATCAGGCCATCTACTGAACTAATCAGAGGAACTAGTTTTTCCCTTATATCCTTTTCGACCGCTCTTCTAATACAAGCAGCGGCTTTATAACCGATAAAGCGTTGGAGCTGTTCAAAAAAGGCTTCTACTGTTGCATTGATTAAAAGATTTTGTGCTGGTTCAAATTTTCTACCAGGCATCGGCAGTGGTTCACCCCGCAGCAATTCCTGCGCATAAAAGCTTGCCTTCGCCGAATCTTTAGAAAATTGATTTAAAAAATCCGTCAGGGGCTTTAAATCAGCAAGATAGCTATTAGTATTATTGTACTTCTTATAGCCTGTGAGGTAATTATTTTTTAACGTAACAATACTACCGCTTAGATCCGGCGACAAAGGATGTTCATTAAAATAATTTAAAAGTGCTGCGCGCGTATTGGGTGATGCATATTTGATACGCAAGGCTACATCCTCTAACCCATGCTGCTGCAACAGTGCCATAAATGCTTCAAAGCGCTGATATTTCAATATGGCCTGGCTTTCTCCCACAGCATTTTTCAAAAATGTCCTTTCAACAACATTAACACTTAAATCACTGAAATATTTAGCGAGGCTTTTTGCATTTTTAGAAACTGTTTCTTTATCTATACACTCCTCTACACGTTTTTTCGTTTCCGTCAGTTTTTCCTGCCAATTATTACCTTGGGTAGCTATTATCAACAAATTTTCAAATATCTCTGGACTAGCTTCACGTAGCGTATTAACCAGTGACTTACCTAAGATCGCCTGTAACCGTGAAGCGCCATACAATCTTTCGATAGTTTTTTCATCTTTTATGGTAAAATCTACTGCGCCAATAGAACGAAACATCTGGAAGTAATTGGTACCTATAGGATTTTCTGCATTCAATTGCTGACGGTAATTCTCTAATTGATTTCGCCAATTTTGCAAATCTAAAACCCCTACTGCAGAGGCAATATTAACTAAATTTTCTCTGGGAATGCAGTCAACGAATGCCTGACCATAAATCTCACGCAGACGCAAACAACCTGCCATGATTTTTAAATTTTTATACTGATCTGATCTACAATCTATCTGATTGCTCATCCAGTTAATTGTTTTTTCCATCTCTAACGGCCATTCCGTTGGCGTTCTCTGACCGATATGCAAGCAAAAGCTTTGATATCCGCCGTAAAATAGATGGTCAGTCTGGCCAAAAACACTGGTAATATGCTTGCCTAATACCTGCTGGATACGGGCTTCACCGACTAACGCTTTGATAGTCTCAGGATGAGCATCATCAATATGACCATAGGTTGCCAAAATGGCCGCATCAATGACAGGGGGCTTAACAGCTGGATTGCTTTGTAACAAATTAATCAGTGCTGCCTGAATCTGAGCTACATTAAGCTGGTGGGGGTTAATGTCTATTAACTCACGTTGAAAAGCTTGGATTTTTTCATCAGTAAGGGCTGTCTGGTTTCGTATAAAGTCTAACTGAGTTGCTTGACCAGCAGCAGCAAGATTATGCTCCAGCTCTGTTAGTAATTTATTTAAAACAGGCGTAGTTTCAAAATATTTATTTTGCTGATTGAAGTATTTAGCTTCATTTTTTAATGCCTGAATAGTGTTAGCCGCTTGTGAATGACCATCGGTGAAATGCAAGCCATCTAATATTGTATTAGTTCGGTTCTGATCAACAAATCCAGGCATAGATGTATAATTATCAACATGGTCAAAATAGTTCCTAGCTCCGAACATAAGCTCAGCAAAGGCTTCTCTTAAGGATTTTTCATTCTTAATATCCTCTAAATCTTTATTGAACTGATCTATCAATCCAGGAGTAGAACATCGGAAAGAATAGGAATCCCAGTAATCCATAAGGGCACTTGCAAATGCAGGTTCTTTAAATTTTCTAATTAAGACGGGGCGATTATAGATTTCCGGACGAGATAGAAACTCACAATATCGATTAAACCCTGCGCCATAGTTCGACATTATTTCCTCAAACAAAGCCTGAGGATTAGCAATATTTAATTGCTCTTTTGTCACACCCAGTGTTGATGCTAACCCATCAATAATTGTTCCCATCAGATTTCGATTGAAAGGATAGGGATTGTTCACATCTATTATATAATGAATAATTTTTTCGAATAATTGCTCTGAGCTATCTAGATTATTATTTGTAAGCACTGCATTAATAACATTAGGTTGCCTTAATATACTGACCAAACATGGATTATTGCCCGCTTGATCAAGATCATCTATTAATTTTGCATAAACCTGAAAATTAGCAGGAAGTATCCTTGTGATTTCCGTAAAAAGTTCATCACTATCTAATATTTTTGTTGTACCGGTTGATTGAAACCCAAGCGATTGATTCAAGGCATTAAGACAGGCTTTACGAAAATCACTAAGGTCTGTTGCTGGCTCCAACAGCTTCTCTAACATCCGATTACGCAGAGAACCTGGACCTAACCGTACTAATGCCGTTAAACTATTTTCTACACTAGGTGTTGTTCTTATATAAACACTATTGCTTAACACCTGTGTTAATAAATGATTCCAACCCTCCTGTGATAGGTTTTTTATAAATATAATATAATCTCTTTCCTTTGGCGCGAGTAAATTTTGTAATTCATTATAAATATCATCACTTTCAACAATCTTATTGGGAGCTTCCAAACCTAGCGTTTTATTTAACGCTACAAAAAAGGCAGTTTTTAAGTTTGTTAGATTTTCTTTTTCCAAGTTGCTTAAAAAGTCATCCCCAAATCCGAGGAAGAATAAATTTGCAAGAATTTTCTTCTCTGCTTCAGCCTCTAACAATACTCTCATTTTCCCTTTTATTGCATTTTTTAAATTTTGAGTTGTTGATACCTCAGCCCATAGCAAAGAATAATTTTTCCAGTGTTCAGGATATACATATTTTTTTAGGTCTGCATAAACAGTATCAGTAGCAATTATCTTATTGGCTCCCTGCAAACCAAGCATATGATTCAGTACTTCAAAACACGAATTTTTTAAAGCTTGTTCATTGTCTATAGCATCGGGGCGTATATCCATCATTAACAATGTCTCTAAAAACTTGTCCTGAAATGCTTTTTTAGTTTTCAAAGCATCTAATGCATGACCATCATTATTTTCAATAATCATCGATAACGCTTTATCTTTTATTGCTGTTTTTAACTCTCCTGCTGGAAAAGAATTAATAAAAGTCATATGATTTTTTAACGATTGATTCTGAAGCATTTGCAATGCATAAGCAGGATCTGTTAGCTTATCTTTCAGCGCACCAAGAGGCAATTCTTTGACTAATTTAAGATAATAGTCCAATGTATCTGCCCCAAGCTCGGCTTTAAGCGCTACTAAAACCTGAACCGGTATTGCATTTTTTGTGCGTAATAAATGATTTAATACCGTTGCAAACATGCCATCGGTGTCATCAGCAGCGCTTGTCTTGTCAAATAATTCAACTAAAACATCACCCAACAACAGGTTTATATTTGAATAGCGGAATCCTTGGGAATCAAAAGCACTTAGCAGAAATGAAACTAGCGCCGAATCAGCTAAAAGAGGTTTCAATGGCGCAGCATTCTCTAAATTGATTATTAAATCCAGATAGGCAAGCTGACTAGCCGTCAGTATATTTTGTGCGCTGGATAATATAGCGGCATCCTGGGGACAACCAAGTTTTTGTCCGTCCGGTATGCTTAAGGCTTGATTAATGCCGTCAGCTATAAACTGTTGCCATTCATTTTGATCATGAACTCGCCTGGTGACTGCTAATTCGATTAATTTATCAAAAATCGCTGTTTGCAAAGCATCAAAATTATTGATCCCCTTAGTTTCAAGATAATGGGCAAAATCGGGTAATTTTTGTTTAAACGCCGTTAAATCCTCGCCGACCGCTATCTTCGCATTCAGTATAACAGCAATGTTAATAACCTTTTGCTGTTGGACACTTAATATAAGCCATACGGCTTCAGCCTGATCTTGAGCAGTCTGGCTAAAATAAGGGGCATTTCCCTGGATGTGATCTACCCCTAGAAATTGATTCGCTATCGTCAATTTCAAAGCATCAATAGAATTATCTCTAGCATTTAAGGCCAGCTCATATAGGGTCTGCTGAATTTGATCTTGAGTTTTTTTATTGTCGTAAATTTCATCCTGAGAAAGTGTTTTTTC
>JBEPVU010000026.1:0-11894 GCA_041690855.1 Gammaproteobacteria bacterium
ACCCTACTGAGAGAGAAATAAAAAGCTCAAAACCTCAACGGGATGGGTATATATTAACCGAAAACGAAGAATCCACGCAGTGGGTTGAAAAGAATAATACAGTCTATAAAATACAGATTATGCCGATTTGGAAATGGTTAATAAAGCGAGAGAAATATGCAAAATAATCCGATTCTTCTGGGCGTCAATATTGATCATGTCGCGACTGTCCGCCAGGCGCGTGGTACTGTTTATCCTGATCCGGTACAGGCGGGTGTTTTAGTCGAACAGGCGGGCGCTGATGTGATTACGGTACATCTGCGCGAAGACCGGCGCCATATTCAAGATAGAGATGTGCGTCTGTTAAAAGAAATTCTGCAAATTCCACTGAATTTAGAAATAGCGGCAACGCCGGCAATGTTAGCATTGGCAGAACAGTTAAAGCCGCAACAATGCTGTTTAGTGCCGGAAAAACGCGAAGAACTAACAACGGAAGGCGGCTTAGATGTTATTAAGCAGGAAAAGATTATTAAAGCAGCCTGTGAGCGGCTGGGGCAAGCCGGTATTGAAGTATCGTTGTTTATTGATCCTGATTTACAGCAATTAGAAGCGGCGAAACGCTGTGGCGCACCCGCTATTGAAATTCATACAGGCCGTTATGCCGAAGCACACGATGCTGCTGTTCAGCAACAGGAATTACACATTATTCAAACGGCTGCACAATGGGCGAAAAAAGCAGGTTTTATCGTGAATGCCGGCCATGGGTTGCATTATCATAATACGGCCGCTATCGCAGCTATGCCAGAATTGAGCGTATTAAATATCGGTCATGCAATTGTGGCGCAGGCGTTGTTTACTGGTTTGCCGGAAGCTGTGAAGCGAATGAAAAAATTGATGCGTCTGGCGTTACCGCAGATGATTTAGTATGCTATAGAGAATGTAATTTTAATTTATAGGAGGATCATAATTGCTATGAGATATTTAAATAAATCATTCATTGCTGCGGCTTTTGTCGCTTTGACGGTAACGGGTTGTGCGCCTTCTATTTCGCCGGATACTTATAGCACTAGCAGCGCGGGGCAGGTTAATCGTGTGATCGCGGGTAAAATTGTCAGTGCGCGGGTTGTGCAGGTTTCAGGTGATACGTTGACGCAGGGCGGCGGTATGGTGGGAACATTAGCCGGTGCAGGCGCAGGTGCGATTGCAGCGGGTTCTACGATAGGCCAGGGCAATGGTAGTTTGCTGGCAGGTATCGGTGGCGCTGTATTGGGCGGTGTGTTAGGTAATACGGCGGAAAAGAAACTTACTTCGCAGCAGGGTATAGAATATGTGATTAAAACCAATCACGGCGATATGGTGTCTGTGGTGCAGGGTGTGAATCCACATTTGAGCATTGGCCAGCATGTTCTTGTGCAATATGGCGCACGTGCGCGTGTGACGGCTGATCCGAGTTATGGGAATTAACGATTACATTTTTTCACCTCTCCCCCCGGGAGAGGTCGCCGCGTAGCGGCGGGTGAGGGAGCTCTTATCAGCATGCAATTCATTGTTGAAGAAAGCTTTTTTAATTCCCCTCACCCGCCCAGGCTCGCCTGGTCGGCCTCTCCCGCTGGAGAGGCGAAAAATGGAAATTTAACGATTTGGATATATGCCAACTAATATTCCCTCCAACATTCAAAAACGCGCCGAAGTTCTTCGGGCTGAAATCAATGAGCATAATTATCATTATTATATTTTAGATACGCCTGTTATTCCTGATGTGGAATATGATCGGTTGTTGCGAGAGTTGCAGGCGATTGAAGCGGAATATCCTGTTTTAATTACCTTAGATTCGCCAACGCAGCGTGTGGGGAGTGCGCCGGCTAAGGCATTTAAAGAGGTGAAGCATGATGTGCCGATGTTGTCGCTGGATAATGCTTTTGCTGATGAAGAAGCGTTAGCGTTTGAACAACGTATAAAAGATCGATTATATGATGCTAATCAGATTGAATTTGCCTGTGAGCCTAAGTTAGATGGCGTGGCGGTGAGTTTATTGTATGAGAAGGGTATTTTTGTGCGGGGCGCAACGCGCGGTGATGGTTATACGGGTGAAGATATTACCCGTAATATTCGCACTATTCCCACAATACCTTTGCAGTTGCGTGGCAGGAAATTTCCAGCACGTTTAGAAGTGCGTGGTGAAGTGTATCTACCGAAAGAAAAATTTAAACAATTAAATGAACAGTTGGCTGCGAAAGATGAAAAAATATTTGTGAATCCACGCAATGCGGCGGCGGGCAGTTTGCGGCAATTGGATCCACGTATTACTGCCAGACGGCCATTAGCGATTTTTTGTTATGGTGTAGGTAGCCGCGAAGGATTAACACCGTTTAAAACGCACAGTGCAATTATTCAGCAATTAAAAGAATGGGGATTGCGTATTTGTGACGATACGCGTGTGGTAAAAGGCGCGGAAGGGTGTTTGCAATATTATCAAACTATGATGGCGAAACGTCAGCATTTACCTTATGAGATAGACGGTATTGTTTATAAAGTTAATGTGATTGATTTGCAGGAACGTTTAGGTTTTGTTGCGCGCGCGCCACGCTGGGCGATTGCGCATAAATTTCCGGCGCAGGAAGAAATCACTACGGTGGAAGCAATTGAATTTCAAGTTGGCCGCACGGGCGCTTTAACGCCAGTTGCGCGTTTAAAGCCGGTTTTTGTCGGTGGCGTTACTGTTAGCAACGCGACTTTGCATAATATGGATGAAGTGCAACGCAAAGATGTGCGCGTGGGTGATACGGTTATTGTTCGTCGTGCGGGCGATGTAATTCCTGAAATTGTATCGGTAATATTAGCGAAAAGACCTGATCGGACAAAACCGATTATCTTACCTGAACAATGCCCCGTTTGCGGTGCGGAAGTTTTAAAACCCGAAGGCGAAGCGGCCGCGCGTTGCGAAGGCGCTTTAACGTGCGCCGCACAACGTAAAGAAGCGATTAAACATTTTGCATCGCGCAAAGCAATGGATATTAATGG
This sequence comes from Gammaproteobacteria bacterium, assembly GCA_041690855.1. GTDB lineage: Bacteria > Pseudomonadota > Gammaproteobacteria > CAIUAS01 > CAIUAS01 > CAIUAS01. The sequence continues at coordinate 3,001 of JBEPVU010000026.1, forward strand.
CCTGGGCGATAAATTAGTGGAGCAATTAGTGGATGCGGGATTAATTCATCATGTCGCCGATTTATACACACTCACACAAACACAATTAGAAAATTTAGATCGCATGGCGGAAAAATCAGCCAGTAATTTAATTGCAGCGATTGAAAAAAGTAAAAAAACCACTTTGGCGCGCTTTATTTATGCGCTAGGCATCCGCGAAGCGGGAGAAGCAACCGCCTTAAATTTAGCGCAACATTTTCGCCGCTTAGAAAAATTAAGGCAGGCTGATGAAGAAACATTACAAAAGGTGCAGGACATTGGCCCTATCGTTGCCGCCCATGTCGCCGCATTTTTCCGGCAGCAGCATAATAATGAAATTGTAAATCAATTAATTGAATATGGCGTACATTGGCCAACCGTGAAAATAGATCAGTCTGCGCGACTCTTTAACGGACAAACTTTCGTACTCACTGGCACGTTGGAAACGATGACACGCGAACAAGCAACAGCGGCATTGCAACGCCTGGGCGCCAAAGTTAGCGGCAGCGTTTCCAAAAAAACTGCTTATGTAGTGGCGGGCAAAGAAGCAGGTTCTAAATTAACCCAGGCTGAAAAATTGGGCGTAAAAGTGCTGACTGAACAGCAGTTTTTGCAGTTGCTGGGTTAATATTTTGATTTTTCCCCCTGCAGAAGGAAACTTTCTGGCTAATCTTTCCTCCTGCGGAGGGATAGATCGCTTATTGAATAAACGGATTCTTTTATTATGAAACTTAAAACTTCTTTATCTGACGAAGACATTGCGCTATTCCACGCTGCCATGCAAGGCATTAAGCCGTTAAAAAAGATGGATAAAGTCGAATTAAAAATTCCTGCCACTCAAAAACGCAATCCGAGAAATACATTAAGCATTGAAAAAACGCCGATAGTGAATGAATTCAGTGATCATTTAACGGAAACAGTAACAGCCGAACAGGTATTGTTTTTCGCACAACCTGGGTTACCGGCAAAATTGTTGCGCGAGTTAAAACACGGAAAAATCAAACAAAGCGCTATTTTAGATTTGCATGGTTATACCGTAGAACGTGCAAGAACAGCAGTAGCGCGAATGATTAATACTTGTATAAAGCGTGGTGTCCGCTGCCTGCGTATTATCCACGGCAAAGGCCGCCTGCAGATAAATGATCAACCCATCCTGAAAAACCAGATCAATAATTGGTTGCGACAACATCCCGCCTTACTTGCCTTTTGCTCAGCCAGACCCGCTGATGGCGGTGCAGGTGCTGTTTATGTTTTGTTGAAAGATTTACCCCGATTATAGATTTATTTCCTTATTTTTATATACAGTAAAATTAATATATTATTTATAATTTATTTAAGAATTATGCTAGAGGTATTAAACCATGAAAAAGATTACATTATCTAATGTCATTAAAGAGCAGCAAACAAAAGATGCAAGATTTGCGGTTTATTATGCAAAAGAAATATTAATCAATGCTATTTCTAAAATGCTTGTTAAGCTTAGAAAAAAGCTCATTAAATGAATATTTAAACTGCTTCCAGCTTCGCATACGCCAGCACCAGCAATTTCGCGCCATGCTTTTTAAATTTTACTTGTACTCGCGTATGTTCACCATGGCCTTCGAAGTGGGTGATAGTGCCTTCGCCATAAGTAGGATGCGTAACTAACTGGCCTAAACGAAAGCCAGTATCCGGTTCATCATAAGAAGGCATAATTTGCGCAGCATGATAATTAACGCTGGCTGGGCGGATAATTTGTGTTTTTAAACGGACTTCCTGCATTAATTCGCTAGGAATTTCGCTGATAAAACGGGAAGGACGATGGTAATTATCTGTCCCATGCATACGCCGTGTTTCTGCATACGTGATATATAATTTCCGCATCGCGCGCGTAATGCCGACATAACATAAGCGGCGTTCTTCTTCTAAGCGCCCGGGTTCTTCTTTTGACATGTGATGCGGAAATAAACCTTCTTCCATGCCGCAGAGAAATACCAGCGGAAATTCTAAACCTTTGGCGGAATGTAATGTCATTAACTGCACACAATCTTCATGGCGATCGCCTTGATGTTCGCCAGCTTCTAATGCAACGTGCGATAAAAAAGCATCCAGCAAAGGTAATTCAATATTGCCGTCCGGCGTATACTGCCGGGTTGCGTTCACTAATTCTTCTAAATTTTCTAAACGTGCCTGGCCTTTTTCGCCGCGTTCTTTCTGGAAATGATTAATTAAACCACTGGCTTGAATCACGTGTTCAGTTTGTGCGGCTAAAGGTAAATTTTCCGTATCGAGCGCTATTTTGTCGATTAATTGAATAAAACCAGTTAATGCATTTAAAGCCCGCGCCGTAAAAATATTTTGATCAATGGCCTGAATGGCTGTGCGCCACAGCGATAAATTATGGGTGCGCGCCTGTTCGCGTAGAGAGGCAATCGTTTGTTCGCCAATACCGCGCGTAGGTGTATTAACGACCCGTTCAAATGCCGCATCGTCATGACGATTGGCGATTAAACGTAAATAAGCCATGGCGTCTTTAATTTCCGCACGCTCAAAAAAGCGTAAGCCGCCGTAAATGCGATAAGGAATTCCCGCTTGAATTAAGGCTTCTTCCAGTACGCGCGATTGCGCGTTAGAGCGATATAACAACGCAATATTTGTGTGTTTTAAATCTTGTTTAAGCCAGCGCTGGATGTGATCGGCAATAAAACGTGCTTCATCTAAATCATTAAAACCTGCATATAATGAAATCGGTTCGCCTGGATTGCCTTCCGTCCATAATTCTTTACCTAAACGGCCATCGTTATTGGCAATAAGTGCATTGGCCGCTTGCAAAATAACGGCCGTTGAACGGTAGTTCTGTTCCAGGCGAATGGTTTTCGTATCAGGAAAATCTTCGCTGAAGCGTTGAATATTTTCAATCTTCGCGCCACGCCAGCCATAAATGGATTGATCATCGTCCCCGACAATCATCATATGATTATGATCGTTGATTAATAATTTTAACCAGGCGTATTGAATGGTATTGGTATCTTGAAACTCGTCCACTAAAACATGCTGGAAGCGCGTTTGATAATGCTTTAATAAATCGGGATTTTTTTGCCATAATTCATAGGCTCTTAACAATAGCTCAGCAAAATCAAGCGCGCCAGCGCGCTGACAGGCTTCTTCATATGCCTGATAAATGCGAATCATGGTTTTGTTATAATAATCGCCATTATCAGAAAGTTGATGCGGGCGTTTGCCTTCATCTTTCTGTGCGTTGATAAACCACTGTGCTTGTTTAGGTTGCCATTGGGTTTCATCCAGATTCAGCGCTTGCATTAAGCGGCGAATCATGCGGTGTTGGTCATCGGAATCTAAAATCTGAAAAGACTGTGGCAAACCCGCTTCTTGCCAATGCATACGCAGCAGGCGATGCGCCAGCCCATGAAACGTGCCGACCCACATAGAATGCAGGGGTATATCTAATAAAGTTTCGATACGTCCTCGCATTTCAGCGGCGGCTTTATTAGTGAAGGTAACCGCTAATATCGCAAATGGCGATACCTGCTCAACTTGCACCAGCCAGGCAATACGATGCACCAATACGCGTGTTTTCCCGCTGCCTGCGCCTGCAAGCACTAATAAATGGCTCGGCGGCGCAGTCACTGCGTCACGTTGGGCGTTATTTAGATCGTTAAGAATTTGATTAATATCCATGGGGTGATTGTAACGTAATCAGATAAAGATGGAAGGGTTAGAATGGGACAATCAAGCAGATAAAACTGATATTTTCTTTTTGCGTCCATAAGTTAAAATTTTTTTATCGCGGGTAATAAGCGTTAGTCCTTCAGTAGTGGCCGTGGCTACTAAAATACGATCGGCTGGATCACCGTGAAAATCTGATAAGCACTGGTAACTTGCAATAATTATTTCAATGGAACAAGGCGCTAATTCAATGCCCGGTAAATTGAGTGCTGATTTAATCCATTGCTGGCAATTGCCCTGTAATTTTATTTTTTTCTTAGCTTCTAAAACCGCTATTTCCCATACTGAGACTAGAGAAATAAAAACAGCATTATTTTCAGCGGCTTGATCAATAGCCGTGATAGCTTTTTTAGCCAGACTTTTTTCTCCGTTAACTAACCATAGCCAGGTATGTGTATCTAATAAAACACCTTATTATAACCATAGTAATATGACCATGGTTATATTATAACTTATTTTTTAATAAAATAAATTTAATTGTAAGAATGCGGCAATTCAACCGCATAACGCTTTATATCTGGCACAGTTTTAATTAACCCCTGCCGTTTTAAAAAAACCGCCAGATTCTGGTAACGCGCATTATCCATCGCTACAGGGCTTAAGGCGAAGCGGGGCAGGGTAGCAAACCAGGCCTGATGATTTAATTCATTATTTAATTCAGGATGCGCTTTGGCAAATTTTTGCCAGCTTTCTTCTGGATGATTCACTAAATACTGTGCACCTAATTCCAGCGCGGTTAAAAATTTCGGTAAACGTGGATCAGCTAAGGCATTACGATTAGTGATAATAATCAGCTCATCATAAGGCGGCATACCATTTTCTTCCACATAAAACGCACGCGCCGGTTTACCAGCCAATTGCATTTCGATTAACTCAAAATTACGCATAATACCCGTAATAGCATCCACTTTACCGGCTAATAAGGCTTGTACTAAATCATAACGCACATTAATTAATTTCACATCATGCAATGTCAATCCATGGTTAGCCAGCATTACCGCTAACGTCATTTCATCCACCGCATCTCCGCTATAACCAATCGTTTTTCCTTTTAAATCGGCAATTGTTTTAATGCTACTATTGCTACTCACCGCCAGACAATTCAAAGGCGTATTCATCAAAGTAGCAATGCGTACTAGCGGCAATCCCTGGCTCACCTGCTGAACCAATTGCGGCTGATACGTAATCGCCAAATCAGCCTTACCCGCAGCAACCCACTTGGGCGGATCACTCGGATCGGCAGGATTAATAATATTAACCGTAACACCTTCCTTCTTAAAAAATCCTTCCTGCTGTGCCACAAAGATAGGCGCATGGTCGGGATTCACAAACCAATCCAACACCAATGTTAAAGGCTTATCTGCCACCTTCTCGTCATCTGCCCAACTTGTTTGAAAAATAGTGAATAGACAAAATACAATTAATAATTTCGAAATATTTTTTAACATACATTTTCTCCGTATTTTCGCCTCTCCAGCGGGAGAGGCCGACCAGGCGTAGCCTGAGCGGGTGAGGGGAATTAAAACAAGCTTTCTTCAACAATGAATTTCATGCTGATAAGAGCTCCCTCACCCGCCGCTACGCGTCGACCTCTCCCGGGGGGAGAGGTGTAAATGCTTATCACCAATAAATAAACCATCGCAACAATTTATCAACACAAAAATACAACCCCAACCCAAACACCACAATCACCCCCAAAACCGCAAACATCAAATCAATTTCCATCCGCGCGTTAGCATTCAACATTAAAAACCCCAACCCATGACTCGCGCCTACCCACTCACCAATAATCGCCCCCATCGGCGCCGCTGCTGTCGCCACGCGTAAACCCGAGGCAAACGCTGGTAAAGCAGCCGGCACACGAATCAACCACAAAGTTCGCCACCTGGAAGCCCCCATCATCTGCGCCAAATCCAGCCATTGTGGATTCGTACGCCGCAAACCATCAAAAAAAGCACTGGCTACCGGAAAAAACAACATCAACACAATCGTAATAATTTTAGAAGCAATCCCATAACCAAACCAAATCACTAACAAAGGTGCAATCGCAAATGTAGGCAAAGCCTGACTGATAATTAAAATCGGCAGCAACCAGAATTTTAACGGACGAAAAAATATCATAGATAAAGCAAAACAACCGCCTAATACAGTCGCTAATAATAAACCAACAAGAGTTTCTAATAGCGTATAAAACGATTCATGGGCAATTAAATTAAAATTATTAAACAAAGCCATGAATACTTGAACGGGCGCAGGCAAAATATAAGGCGGCAATTTTAATAAAAAAACTAACAATTGCCAGAACAATATTAACGTTAAACCCACTATACTACTGCGTAGAAAAATCATAGGCTTGTTTCCTGCGCATTGGCTAATTGCTGCATTAATTGCCCTTGCTGCTGCAATAAAAGAGAATCTGTTAAGGCGCGTGGCGGCGTATTATGTAGCACCAGGGGCGCAGAAAGTTGCGCAGGCTGCGCCGACATAACAATAACTTGATGCCCCAATCGTAAAGCTTCCAACGGATCGTGCGTAACTAATAAAGCTGTTTTACCAGCAATAAGTTCAGCCGTTAATGTCTGTAATTGTAAACGTGTGATGGAATCCAGCGCGGAAAAAGGTTCATCCATTAAAATAATAGGTTTATCTTCCATTAACGTACGCACCAGCGCCACGCGCTGACGCATGCCGCCGGATAATTCATGGGGATATTGATGCAATGCTTTACCTAATCCGACTTTAATCAGCAATGCCTGTGCCTGTTCACGCGCGGCGGCGGTATTATTATTTCTTAAATGATAGCCTAATAAAGCATTTTGCAGACAGGTTAACCAGGGCAATAATAAATCTGTTTGTGCCAGATAACTGAGACGATGTTGGAGAGGTAAACCATCACTCGCTGTAATATCAGCGCTTTCCTGCGTAGGGTTACCCATCGATAAACCCGCCATCATACGCAATAAACTGGTTTTACCAATACCGCTAGCGCCTAATAAACACGTTGTTTTTCCGGCAGGTAAAGCAAGATTTAAGCGATCAAACAGAATATGGTTGCGATAACGCAGACAGGCATTTTGTATACTAATAGCAGGTGATAACATGATTACTTTTCCTACGCTGGTACTAACCAGATCAGGTATCAGGGTCGTTTTGTGTAAAACAAAACCTCTCAGCCGATTGGCTCCCCTAAGTCATCCACACTATAGCGTTTTGCTATTATTAATGCAATGTAATCAAATTTATTCTTGACCATCCACTAAATTACCCGCAAAATTCTAATACCTCTTTTCGCAGCTTTTTAACAGGAGAATATAATGAAGAAAATTTTAGCAGGACTGGCTTTAATCCTGGTTACTATGGGTGTTGCGGCCGCCGATGAACATCCAATAATGGCAACTAATAATAAACCGCTGGCGGCAGATAATATTGTTGTGAAAACACCGCAGATTCAATTAGTGCAAAATGGGGCTACCTCCGCCAAAGCTTTTATGGAATTAGATAATAAAGGCAACCTGCCACAAATATTAATTGCTGCGAATAGTATGACGGCTACCCAGACGCTGTTACATAAAGTTGTGGGTAAAGATAGCAAAAGGATAAAAAGAGTGAATAAGATTGTTATTAAAGGGCATGATGACGTTGAATTAGCGCCAGGTGGTTTTCATGTCTTCTTAATGGGATTAAAGCAGACTTTGCACAAAGGTGACTCTGTGCCTGTTTTATTAATTTTTGAAGATGGCAGCAGTATTACTGTGCATGCCGTTGTTAGCTAAGGGCAAAATTTTTGGTACAATTATGCAAAAAACAATTATATATCCCGGTACATTTGATCCTATTACCAAAGGACATACCGATTTAATTGATCGGGCAGTAAAGCTGTTTGATCGCGTTATTGTAGCGGTTGCCGCCAGCGCAGGTAAATCACCTTTATTTTCGCATGTCGAGCGGATTGAATTGGCTCGTCAGGCCTTAGCGCATTATCCCAATGTGGAAGTAGCAGGCTTTCATGGCTTATTAGTTGATTTTGCTAAACAACAACAGGTGCCGGTTATTTTGCGTGGCTTGCGGGCGGTATCCGATTTTGAATATGAATTTCAACTTGCCAGTATGAACCGGCGTATTTTGCCGAATTTGGAAACCTTATTTTTAACACCGGGCGAAAGTTATTCTTTTATTTCCGCTAGTTTAGTGCGTGAAGTTGCTATGCTGGGTGGCGATGTATCGCAATTTGTTCCGCAAGCTGTGATAGATGCTTTAAAAAAACGCCTGCCACAGGCACGAGGTGTTTGATGGCTTTATTAATAACGGATGATTGTATTAATTGTGATGTTTGCGAACCAGAATGTCCTAATCAGGCTATCACACAAGGCGAATTAATTTATGAAATTAATCCGGGTAAATGTACAGAATGCGTAGGGCATTTTGATCAACCGCAATGTGTGGAGGTTTGTCCAGTGGCGTGTATTATTACGAATCCTGCGCATCAGGAGACTCAGGAACAGTTATTAGAAAAATATCATAGGCTGGTGGAAAATAATTAACGAACATTTTCGCCTCTCCAGCGGGAGAGGCCGACCAGGCGCAGCCTGGGCGGGTGAGGGGAATTAAAATAGCTTTTTCAATAATGAATTACATGCTGATAAGAGCTCCCTCACCCGCCGCTAGGCGGCGACCTCTCCCGGGGGGAGAGGTGAAACGCTGCTTCAGCGGGAATTGCTGATTAATTATTTTGCGAGTAGCGGTTGACATTGTAAGCAATAAACTGTCGAACGTTGTCCCAGGCGGATTTCTGCTAAAATATTATTACATAGGCTGGTGGAAAATAATTAACGAACATTTTCGCCTCTCCAGCGGGAGAGGCCGACCAGGCGCAGCCTGGGCGGGTGAGGGGAATTAAAATAGTTTTTTCAATAATGAATTACATGCTGATAAGGGCTCCCTCACCCGCCGCTAGGCGGCGACCTCTCCCGGGGGGAGAGGTGAAACGCTGCTTCAGCGGGAATTGCTGATTAATTATTTTGCGAGTAGCGGTTGACATTGTAAGCAATAAACTGTCGAACGTTGTCCCAGGCGGATTTCTGCTAAAATATTATTACATAGGCTGGTGGAAAATAATTAACGAACATTTTCGCCTCTCCAGCGGGAGAGGC
>JBEPVU010000027.1:0-11695 GCA_041690855.1 Gammaproteobacteria bacterium
AAACTAGGCTTTATGAAAACTTAAAAAGTCAATATGATAAAATAGGAATAGTGTATAAAGACACAGAAATTAAATCTGCGCTGGTAAAAGATAAAATATTTATTGTGCCTGAAATTAAATCACCCGCTGAAAAATTTATTAAAAATCTCAGCAAAACATTAGCAGAAATAAATATTTATCCGACTGATCAAGCGCCACTAACACTTACTGATTTAAAAGGTAAGATCCTTACAGAATATTTTTTAAAAAATATTCTAAATATAGAGCAAGAATTTAAAAAAATTAACGTAAAAACTCCGGAAATAGAAAATAAATCACACCAAATAAAAGCTTTTTTTGATAAAATTGTAACAGTATTTGAGAAGATCGATAAGCTGCAACCCGAACTGGAAAAAGCTTATGCTGACTATAAAACATATAGCGCCGAACCAAAAAATTCAGAAAAAGCTAATGCTAGTTTTTCAAAATTCAAACAATATCAGCGCGAAATAGATGTATTAAGAGATGCCAAAGTACTTGATGCTATTATTAGCATAACTAATCAGGATAAACGTGATGAAAAACGTAATCAAATAAAAACCATTCTAACAAAAAATGATGAATTTGCAAAAAACACAGTCATTCCAGATTTGTTACTCAACAAAAAAACTGCTATATTTGAGCCTGCTGACTTACTTAAAGATTCATCAAAGATAGGCGATCAAATTCATGAAGGAAGCATTGATATAAAAGAATTTGATAAATTTATCCTTGAAAATAAAAAGTCCATCGAAGAAAACCCAGCATATAAAGAAAAGATTAAAAATTGGCAAGAAAAAATTAATAAAAAATTGGCTGCTACTATTTTTGATAAAGATAAGAAATTATTTTTAGATATAACTAATACTGAGCTATTTAATGAGAGTAATCACGCCAATGAACTTGCTTGTCCTAATATAGTTAAATATACACAATTTTTTCAAAGTTTATCGGAGACTGTGTTAAAGGACTTAGTATTTAATAGTCAGCAAGAAATTAAAGATAACAAATATAAATTAGATATAGACTTGTTCCACCTTGCACTAACCCGTTGGATTGAAATAGCCTATCAATTATATTCTGACAATAGCACTAAAGATTACACAGGTATCCAGGCAATATTAAGCGCTATCAATAATACTGCTATTAAAAAATTACTTTATATAGAAAGCAAAGATGAAAATCCTAGTGATATTTTATTAAACCTGCCTAAAGACGCTCAGAATAAATTAAAGGAATTACAAAAAATTCCTTATACTGCAACAGCTAATACCTACACAGCTTACATGGAAAAACAGCAACAGACTATTATTCCTTTTTTAGGCGCTTATCAAAGCTCAGTTACTTTTAACAAAGAAGGCAATCCAAACGCCCCTGATTTAAAAAATACAACGGGTGGAAAAAAAATAACGTCCACTATTAGTTCAATGCAGACTAGCCTAAAAAATCTTAAGTCAAAAGAAGAAAAAAGTCCGAATCTCACATGGCTGGAGACAGAAATAAATCAAGCTTCATCCTTAAATACAACGATTTTAGATACAGTAACTTATAACATAGCAAAAGAGTATAGCAAAATTGAATACGCTGACAAATTAAATTGGTTAATAGAAGATAAAGAACACAACAGAAAAATTATCTTAGATGGAAATCATCTCAGACTTGTTGATAAAAAAAATTCGCTTTTTGGCCTTAGCGGTAGTAGTGAAGAAACCACAAAAGCTTTTGCTAAATACTTAGATTATATTGAAACATCTATACTAGAAGGCAATCCTGATACGGAATTATTTGGCAAATTGCTTGCAAGCCCCTGGGCGGAAGATATATTTTCTCATTCGCTTGTAAAACATAACGGCGAGTTGATTAATAGAGTGCATGATATTAATCAAAAATATATAAATTTTGTAGTCAATAATATTAATAACAAAGCAGCGGACTTAATTCTTAAAATTGATGCAAAAGAAATAGATACGCCAGAATCGCGCAAAAAATCGCCTGCAGTTACAGAGCTAACTACTTTTCTTAACAGTCTGCAAATGCATTTTATAAATGAAATTATTTCTTCTGGAAACTTCAATATAGCCTTACTAAATATTGATAATGCAATCAAATGCGCTTACCAGCTTTATATTTCTGAAAACTATAGTGCTATGTTTTCGGTGCTGGCAGCCCTTGCCGATACAAAAGTTGAAAAGCTTTTACAGGCAGGTTTAAAAGAAAAACTTTCTGGGGAAGCAAAAAAATATCTTATCGAGCTTACCCCTTATATCAATACCTCTGCTAAGATGTGGGAAAAAACATATGAATTAATGGAGCAGGCACAAGGATTTTTTATTCCTGCCATGGATAGGGTATTTGCATCAATAGATATGGCCGGATCAGCCGAATCATCAGATACGCTCATACATAAAACTAATGCTATTCAGTTATTTACAAAAGCGCAAAACGTTCTCAGTAAAAGGCCTATAAGCAATGCTACTACAGAGTGGATTGCTAAAATAGACGACCCCACTGTACATCATAAAAAGTTAAGCAAAATTTGCGAAAACATGATAACAAATAAAGAAAGTGATTTCAAAAACATAAATCTTATAATCGATCGCACCATAAATAGCGGCAATACCAGAAAATTAGCAGCCCTGGATAATAAAATTTTACGCGATATCATCTTTTATCATAGTACAAAACAACCCGTTGTATTAAATTTAGCGTCTAGCACTATCAAAAAATTAAATAATTTCCACCAACAGCCATCCATTAAAAAAGACGACCTTAAAAATTTACTAGAAAATATCAATCTAGTTGCAGACGACGAAAAAGATAAAGCCTCTTTGCCTAAAAATATATTTTTTTCTGATGATGATATAGATAATATTTATCTCGAAACACTGCGTTTACGCGCCATCTATTATCAGGAACAAATTGATAAAGCAATCCTGGAAACAAATAAAAAATCAAATTTAATAGAATTATCTGAGATTAACACACCTACTATTGATATTAATTCTATATCTGAGTCTACTGAATTCCTCGATAAAGTAAAAAATGCCTACACTCAGGAAAGAGTTGAGTATTTAATAGCGCAAGAGGCAAAAAAACGTGACCGCTTAATAGAAAAATTAGAATCTAATATTTCAACTACAACTTCGTCAAAGACAAAATTATTACTGCAAGAGTATAAAGAAACGATTAATAGTTTTGAAGATATCAGAATAAAAAATGCCGAAAAAATAAAAATGCAATGGCAAGGAAAGCCTGCAACTAATAATGTTTTGATTGCCCAACATAATAAGTATCTGGATTTGCTAAAAAATACGATTTTAAAAGAGATTTTAAGGAATCCTGAAATATCAAATGGTTACTTAACCGAAGAAACGACAAATATATTAAATGATTTCATATCCAATAAAAATCCTATTAATTTAGATTTAGACAAACAAATTTTCGCCTCTACGCTTAAAGCTTTGAAAATAGATTTAACTGAAAATCAAATAGAAGAAATTAATAAAGAGAATATTAACTTAAAAACAAAAAAAGCTGATAGTGTTAAATTTATTACCAATCTTGAGGAATTTGTTGATACTTTATCAGTTTCGATGTCTGATTTTGAGAAGCAATATAAGATATTATTCGAATCTGAAAATAAATTTATCAATGCCAATAAAGATCAACCTCCAGGCCAGGTCATTTATATTCAGGAATTGCAAGCAACTCGTATTTCCATGTTAAAAACAGCTCTAAGTATTGCAGATAAAATAACAAAAGCTGAAAATTATAAGCAAAAATTAGAAAAATTAGAACCGAAATTTCCTGGCGAAGTTATAGATACCCGTATTATTATTTTGAAAGAAAAAAAAGACATTCTGGAAAACCAATACAAATCATTGACAATTATTTATGATAAACAAATTATAGAACTACTTAAAGAAGAAGTGGTCAGATTTGATCCTAATAATTTATCAATGGAAGAAGCATTCAAACTGCTAGAAGCTGCTATTAGAAGCCAATATGAGGATTGGAAGATTAATATCAATGGCTCTTCTATAACCATAGAAAATAACAAAAATCCGCCACTACTTGCCGGAAAAATTTTAACTGATGATATCCTTAAAGATGAGCCTTTATGCAGTACACCTTTTCCAATAGACAAGACCAGAGGAATTGTTTCTATATTTATCTCTTATGCTAAAAGCTACGATTTAGATCAAAATGGCCAATGGATTGAACAACGTGAGCAGCTTTATATTAAGTCAATTGATCAATATTTTAAAGATTTTGAACATGATATACAGCAGAATGAAAAAGTAACTTTAGATAAAGTAAATCAACTTTTTAATATAATTTTGACTGTAACAAACCAAGAGAAAGTTATAAAGTCTGGAAAAAATCAGCATGGTAATTCTATGGATGCTGAAGAGCTGGCAGTCGCGAAACAAGGTTTAATTATCCAATGTGGGTTATTAATAGATACTATGGAAAAATTTAGGGAAATATTTAGCCCTATAATTCCTGATGACGTATTAAATACAATCCTTAAATCAATGAGTGACTTCAAAAATACATTAGAACTTAATAGCTCTAATAAGAATAAAGAGATGGTAACCGATTATTTATCCCGCTGGGCTACTGATGTACTTCAGCATTCGCAAGTTAAAAAAGATTCAGACAATTTCAATCCAACAGTAAGCACTGACTGGAAAAATCCAGACTCTGGCTATAATACAGTAAAATCTGTTATAACAGACGACCCTCGTTTCACAGGTACTAACGGCCAGCTAGAAGTTAAAAAATTTAAAGAGGGATCCTATAATGGCCGGCGTACAGAAGATTTCATTAAACGTGGCGATCTAATTAAACGTAGTGTTGAACACTATTTAGAAACAACCAATATCAGCGATGCTGATAAATTTTCTATCATCCAGTGGATGTCTGCCCGTTGGGATCGTTTTGAAGCTGAAATAAGAGAAAAATGTCCTGTTCCATTGCATAAGAAAGATTTACAAAATGAAAATTGCAGAGTCTTATATAAAGAATTATTTAACGAAGAGCTAATTAAACCGTTTAATCAGTGGCCAGTTACATATCGTGAAAAATATTTCGTAGCAACTAACAAAATAGCTACAGAAATTATACAAAATTATTTAGCCTCCTTATTAATTACAGTCAAAAACTTTAATCATGATTCAGTAAAATTAGATAAATTAGTTAAACTCATTAAGAAAGCTGAAATTGAGGTAGTTACCGAAGATCAATGCCCCAACGTAGTTAATATGGGTTATACAGTCGGGAAAAATAAACAAACTACTATGTTCAGCAGCCAGCTTACTATGGGCAAAGAAACTATACCCAGTACTAATCGCTCAAAGCCTGGGCCTTATAATTTCAAAAAAGAAATTTCTGGTTTCATTAAAGATGGGCAAGTCAAAATTGCTCTGGCAATCTACCGTGGTGCCCCAACAGCCATTGGATATTCAGACGTTCTAGAACGTTCCCAAGTAGAGCGCGAAAATACTAAAAAAATGCTGACAGCAATAGCGCAGGATAAATTAACAGCGATACGAGCAAGCCTGCCTGATGCCTCTGTAGGGCAAACGCCAGAGAACCCACTTAATATTTCCATCGCTTTACGCAGTCTATTAAGCTCATTTTCTGCTGATGTGCGGGGTTCTGGCGGCACTAAGGCTGCAGAATTAGTGGCAGGTCTACAAAAATTGATAGGCAAAGAAGTCAAAACGGACACTAACGAAACCAGCCAATTAAAATCACTTATTCATGCTTGGGAACGCCAAAAGTATCAAAAACAACCTATAGCACTCCAACTTGAGAATGGTGAAATTATTTATGTAACTCTAGATCTGGCCGCCAATAATAATATTGTTAAAAAAATCTATGGGCCTCGTACTGATTATCAAAATGCCATCGAGGCAGAAGGCTTTTGGGACAATTGTAAAAATACCAATAACTATCTAAAGGAAATAACATTTAGCAATGCAGAGCTAGCAACATTGCCAAAGAATTCTACAGTTGTTAATACCGCCTATGAAAATTTGCAAAGCCTTTATAATAAAAATGCTATTGTACAAACTAGCGAAGCTAAATTAGCTGAAATAACGCCAGCGATTCAAGAATCACTTAATCTATTGTATGCGGAATTGACAAAAAAAGAAGATGAATATGTAAATCTATTAGCACAATATAAAGAATTTCAAGAACTCCAAAATGCCGCTAAGTCTACTGGCATGTCAATAACGCCTGATGTGTTAAATAAATTTAAATCAGTAGAAAATTTTGCAGCATTAAAAAAAGAATACAAAGAAGACTTTAATGCATTAAGAGAACAAATAGAAAAGCTTAAAGTGCCCTTGTATGAAGCATACCAGGCTATTAATGATGCAAGAAAGCAAGTATGGAAAAGTGATAAAGCACAAGAAATTATTAGTCTTTTGCAAAAGGAGGTTCCCTCTTTATTGAGAACAATAAATGGCCAAACAGGCGGTGATATTGAAAATATCTGCAAATTCTGTGAAGTCATTCAACTTTCTTTAGACACTCAACAACTCTATTACAGCGGCGACTATAAAAAAGCGGAAAATGTTTATGAATTACCTTCACGCTATTTAATTTTAGATGGCTTAACGGGGCGTGATTCACTGGTTAATTGCAAAAGTATTCAAGATCGTTCTGGTTTAATTTGCAATGAAGCGCAGGCTAAAGAGGCTTTCAAAGAAGACCATGGCTATTATCCCCGCTATGGCAATGAGGAAGATAAAGAAGAATTAAAAGAATATTATGATAAACCTATTAATGAATTTGGCGTTTCTGTTGAAAATACCGATATTAATGAACCTGGTTCAAAAGGCTTCCAGGATAACGCAGAATATGGCGATCATGGTTTAGTTGCGCCTAAGATCAATAAAACCGGCGCTGCATTAGCTAAAAAGGTTTTCAAGGACGTTGAATTCGATAAAATATCAGATGCTTTCCTGAATGATGGCCAACTTGAAGTTTTAATCAATAATACTGAAATTATTATTACCAATTTTATTGATCTTATCGCTAAAACACATGGCGATATTGCTCATTTAAACTATTTTACTGAGGCTTATAATATTGCTTTATTGGGTGGCAAGGTGACAGGTATAAGTGAAGCAATCAAAGACGCATTATCTCACGCTGAATTTAAACTATTTGAACAGTTTGAAAGCACGCTAATAGAAATTGCTAATCAGGCAGTTATCCCAAATAAATTGCTTGCATTAAAACAAGCAAAGCTTGAATTCATTGCAGGTTTTAATAATCCTATTATTCAAGGTATCCTATTTAAAGCTGATATTTTTTCAAGCAGTTCAATAAACAAGGAAAATTATTCGGCTATTTCCTATATTATAAATAAAAATACAAATCCTATAACTCAAAAAGAACAAGAAGAACTTAACAAGATTTTTACAGATAAAGAATCTGTGATTATCGTAACAGAACTTGAAAGAATGCGCGAATTAAATCAAATTGATCAGAAAAAAAGTCCAATTCTATATAATATTCTATTAAGTAAAACAGTTAATGCGGAACAAGTTAAAGTTATTAAGGAGCAGTTAACAACTAAACCACTATTGCGATTATCTGCACTTAATAAACATTTACATGGCCAATCACTTAGTTATGAACAGTTTATAGCAGTGAAAAGAGAAATTTTCAGCGTTGGATTAGCAAAAATAGAGTCCAATGATTTAGAAACGTCTTCACAAAATTCCTATAAAAAACTCCAATCTTTTAACTCTAAAATAAAAGACTACTCAAGGCTAAAAAATAAATTTTTACGCATTTTTCAAGGCAAACAAGCCATTAAAGAAAACATAGAAAATTTTTCTGCGTTATTAGAAATAACTAGCAAAGAACTGTCGGATTTTTATAGCAACGCGGATATTTTATATGTTTACGCTTCAACGAATCCAAATTCAACTTATGCCAAATTACACCCTGAATTGTGTAAATTAGCAGATACACTTAATAGGAAAATAGCCAATAGCCATATTTATTTTATAGAAGAAATCGATAATCTGTTTAAGAAAATAAATCCGAATAAATCAGCTAAAACTATTAGAGAGGCAAAATATCTGTTGGAATTTATTAGCCCATATATTGAAAAATTGATACAATCGCAAAATGAATTTTCTAAGTTACCCAGCTTTGAAAATACAAAATTCGATCTAACTAATCTCTCTCAAAAAATCAGTACCTATATAAGTAAGGCAGATAAATTATTAAAAATTAATCCAGCAATGGATCAACTTGACGAATTAAGCAATGCTGGCGACATCAAAGAATCTACAAATTCACAGGAAAAAGCCGCAGAACAAGACAATACTAATAGAGATGGGTTGATTATTACAACCAATGAACCTGCAAATTTAAAAGAAGAATCTCGAGGTACTCCTGCTCCTGCTTTATTAACATCAGAACAAAAAATGGAGATTGATCGATTAATTAATAACCTAGTAGAAAATAAAAAATTTATTAAGGATGATTCTAAGACTAAAGGCGAAGAAATTTTATTCCACCCTGCTAAAAAATTTAATATTGATTATTCCGTAAATAAAGAAACAGGCGAACAAACTTATAACAAGCATTCGGAAAAAATGGATCCTAAAGGCATAGAAAAAGCCGAAAAAGATATTGCTAAACAAATGGCTGCTGTAATTAAAGCACAAGGTAAAAAAACCGTTCAAATTACTTTCCCTGAACATTCGACGAAATATGATAGTATTAAAAACTCTCTTCTGAAAAAGCTGGAGGAAAATAAAAATATAGAACAAATATTTATAAATGGTAAGTCCGTTTATAACGCTTCCATTAAAAAGCGAACCCAGGAAAATCCTATTAAGCAATTTGTAGCTCGTATGCGTAGTGGTGGGAGTAGCTAAGGAGCAACTCTTAATTAAGAGCCACTATCCCATGCTTACCCAACTCATCCTTCACCACAATAATTTCACCCATAATCTGCTCAAACCGCTGCGCCGATAATTGCTTTGCCTGTTTAATCTCACGCTCCGCATCCGCCACCACCTGGCGTAAGCGGGGCAATCCGCAATAAGCACAAGCGCCTTGCAGCCGATGCAAAGTGGCTTCTAATGCTTCATTATCCTGCCGTGCAAATGCTTGCTGCAATTTATCCTGCATCTCAGGCAATTGCTGAATAAATAATTCCAGCAATTCTTTACTCATATCAGCAGACGCATCTACAGACTGAGCATGCTGTTTCCAATCAATAATAGGCAACTGTTCAGACATTTCTCAACCTCGCAGTAATGGAAGGTTCAATTAACTTATTATACAGGTTAAATAGCTAAAAAAATAAGTTAAATTAATACTTGTCATTCCTATATAAATCGGTATGATTAGCGTCCTATTCTGCATTGTGGGCCGTTAGCTCAGCTGGTAGAGCAGCGGACTTTTAATCCGTTGGTCCCGCGTTCGAATCGCGGACGGCCCACCAAAAATATCACCCGGCATTTAATTTAAAAGAACGTTTTATAAATAAAGTTACCCTGAAAGCTGCGGCTCTAAAAATAAAAATATAAAAAATCCGCTAACATTTTTTAATAACCACTTGCAAACATAACCGCACCACATTATCATAACGGTAATATGGTAATTTAAGATAATAAAGCTGGCGGATATGCAAACGGAATTAAAAGCACTCAGACGTATTAATTTACGCAAATTAGCCCAAAAATTTGGCGGCATCAGTATGCTGGCAAGGCAATTAGATAAGACGCCTGCTCAGCTTAGTCATCTGATTGGCATCAATGCCCGCAAAAATATGGGCGATAAATTAGCCTACAGTACTGAACAAAAGCTAGGGCTGCCTTCTGGTTGGCTGGATACACCCCATTCAGAGGAAGATGCCAGCAATTATGAAGATAGCCGCGTGACGGTATCGAGCGTTCCCTTATTAACAGACTATGAAGTATTAAAATGGCTGCAGAAACCCAGCCGTTCCTTATTTCAACGCAAAGTGCAATATGTTAAAACCTCATTGCAGCTTAACAAACATGCGTTCGCCTTGCAGGTACATAACGATCTGATGGAAGCGCCCAGCGGATTTAGCTTGCCACGCGGCAGCATTGTTATCGCCGATCCGGAATTGCCCGTAAAAAATAACAATTACATCATTATCTGCCTGGAAAGAAACCTGGCGCCGCTAATCAGACAGCTAGTACAGGAAGGCTCTCGCAAATACTTAAAACCACTGAACCCTTGTTATCCCATTATCGAACTAACGGCGCCCACCTATATTGTTTGCGGCATTTTACGGCAGGCGATTATTACTTTATAATGCCTGGAAAATATTTAGAATTAAAACTATGTTAGAAATCAACCCTCTCCTACAACACATTAAAGACTACCAGACGCGCACCCATACGCTTCGGGGGTATCTTTGACTTTGATATTAAAATAGAACGCTTACAAGAAATTATCCTCGAACTGGAAAATCCTAAAATCTGGAATCAACCTGAACAGGCGCAAGCATTGGGCAAAGAGCGTGTACAATTAGAAAAAGTCGTCAATACCATTACGCAGTTGGAAACCAGCCTGAATGATGCACAGACACTCCTTGATTTAGCCCAGGCAGAAGGCGAGGCGGCTTTATTAAAGGATGTTGAGCAGGAGCTACATCAGCTTGAAAAAAACCTTATCGCCCTGGAATTTCAACGTATGTTTCCGCGCGATGTCGATATTTGTAACACCTATATGGACATTCAATCCGGTTCCGGCGGCACCGAAGCGCAGGATTGGGCGGAAATGTTATTGCGAATGTATTTACGCTGGGGTGAGCAACATGGGTTTCAGACTGAATTAATGGAAGTCTCGCCAGGCGAAGTAGCCGGCATTAAAAGCGCTACTATTAAATTTAGCGGTGATTACGCTTATGGCTGGCTACGTACCGAAACCGGCGTACATCGATTAGTACGTAAATCGCCGTTTGATTCGGGCAATCGTCGACATACGTCCTTTGCGGCCGTCTTTGTTTCGCCGGAAGTCGATGAAAATATTGCTATTGAGATTAATCCGGCTGATTTGCGTATTGATACTTATCGCGCCAGCGGAGCAGGGGGGCAACATGTCAACCGCACTGATTCAGCCGTGCGAATTACTCATATTCCAACGAATACCGTTGCACAAAGCCAGAGTGATCGCTCGCAACATAAAAACCGTGCGCAGGCGATGAGTCAGTTACGTTCAAAGCTCTATGAGTTAGAATTGCAAAAACGCAACACGGAAAAAGCAGCGCAGGAAGCCAATAAATCTGATATTGGCTGGGGCAGCCAGATTCGCTCGTATGTATTAGATGCGTCCCGCATCAAAGATTTACGCACTGGCGTGGAAACAGCCAATACACAGGCGGTATTAGATGGCGATTTAGATAAATTTATTGAGGCCAGCCTGAAGAGTGGGTTATAATTATCCCCCCTTTTTTTAAAGGGGGAGATTAAAAATTTTGGAGTTGATATATATCATGACTGAACAAACTGAAACAAACGATCAATTTGAATTACGCAAAGAAAAGTTAGCAGAAATCCGCCGACAGGGCATTGCATTTCCAAATGATTTTAAACGCGACACCTTAGCGGCAACGATTCACCAAAAATTTGCTGCGCTTGATAATGCTACTTTAGAA
>JBEPVU010000028.1:0-11531 GCA_041690855.1 Gammaproteobacteria bacterium
AAGTTATGGTAGCTCGCTGGAAACTCATTTTATTGGATCCTACCTTGGGGCCTCAAAAAAAGTTGTTTGCCAATAAGAATAGTGAAGCGGTGGATTATTTTTTAGAGGAAATAAGCCGGATTAAAGAGCTGTCTAACCCTAATCAAAAGCGGCTTTGTGAATCAATACAATCCACTTTAGAAGAGATTGCGAGTTTGAGAGATAGGCCTTCGCTTGCAAGTAATGTAAGTAAGGAATATAAGATTTGAAAAATAGCAGGTATTTCCGTCTTTAACAAACTAATAACTGCGCGCCACCGTGAATTTAGCGAGTGCTATTAATGCGGAACGATAAGTGGAGTCAGGTAATTGATCGAGAAAGTTAATGGCCTGGTCTGCATAGTGCCGAGCGCGTTCGTAAGTGTAAGTAATGGCGCCGCTGGATTCAATAACGGCAAATACTTTTTCTTTATCGACTTCGCCCGCGTGATGGATAGCATTGCGAATAATGTTGCTGTGAGCAGGTGTACTGTGTTTTAAAGCGTATACTAACGGTAGGGTTAATTTACCTTCCGCTAAATCATCGCCTTTATTTTTCCCCAGTGCTTCGCTGGAGGCGTGATAGTCCAGCGCATCATCGGCCAGTTGGAACGCAATGCCTAAATGCAAGCCGTATTCGCGCATTGCAATCATAGTGGCTTCGGATTGCTCGCAAAGTACAGCGCCTAATTCAGTGGCGGTTGCAAATAAAGCGCCGGTTTTGGCGCGGATGACATCCAGACAGGTTTTTTCATCGGCATCAGGATTTTTGCAGTTTAATAATTGTAATATTTCGCCTTCGGCAATGACATTTGTGGTTTGCGCCAGGATTTCCATTACGTGCATATTGTTGACCTTTACCATCAATTGAAACGCACGCGAATATAAAAAATCACCCACTAAGATGCTGGCCGCATTGCTCCAGATCGCATTGGCGGTACGTTTGCCGCGCCGCATGTCGGAGGCATCGACAACGTCATCGTGTAAGAGGGTAGCGGTATGTACCAGCTCAATGACGGCCGCCAGTTGAATATGCGCAAGACCTTTGTAACCAAATGCGCCGGCGCTTAATAACACCAGCAAAGGACGTAAGCGCTTGCCGCCGCTGTGAATAAGGTGTTGACCTAGTTGCTTTATAAGCGCAATTTCTGAATGTAAGCATTCGTCGATAAGATTATCGGCAGCGATAAGCTCTTCATGCACTAAATGGCGTATGGAAGTTAAATCCATGGTGTGTTTTACATTGCTTTATTAGGAAGTCAGCGGGGAATGCTAGGCGGCTACGGGGGAGGTGTCAATATTTTTGTCAAAGAAAAATCCGCTTAAATAGGTTGCGCTTTGCTTGAACATCTCTTACACTAAGCGCCTTTCAAAAATCATAGTCTGGAGTAGATGTTGTATGTTTGCGGTTATTGAAACAGGTGGTAAACAGTATACAGTTATTAAGGGTGAAACCCTGAAAATTGAAAAATTAGAGCTTGAAATCGGCACAACCCTTGATTTTCCAGTGTTAATGCTGGGCGATGGGGAAAATACCCAGGTCGGTATGCCTTATTTAAAAGGCGCTGTAAAAGCGGAGGTTGTCGGCCAGGGGCGCGCTGATAAAGTGCGTATTATTAAATTTCGGCGCCGTAAGCACCATCGTAAACAAATGGGGCATAGACAGTGGTTTACTGAAGTTAAGATTACTGATATTGCGGTAGCATAATAGTAGGAGAAAACAATGGCACATAAGAAAGCGGGTGGTAGTACCCGAAATGGCCGCGATTCTGAATCAAAGCGGTTAGGCGTTAAATGTTTTGGCGGCGAATTAGTAAAAGCGGGCAATATTATTATTCGTCAGCGTGGTACGGAATATCATCCAGGCCGGAACGTAGGCATGGGTAAAGACCATACTTTGTTTGCTTTAGTGCAAGGCCAGGTGGTTTTTGCAGTAAAGGGCGCTAAGCAGCGCCGTTATGTGAGTATTGAGCCTGTCGCTGTCGCTGTAGCAGAAGCAGCAATACAGCAAGCGGCTTAGTTGATTAAATTGATAAAAATCCCGCTCCATAGCGGGTTTTTTTTTAGGGTAATATATGAAATTCACCGATGAAGCTATTATAACCGTAGAAGCGGGTAAGGGCGGCGATGGCTGTTTAAGTTTCCGGCGGGAAAAATTTATACCTAATGGCGGGCCTGATGGTGGCGATGGGGGTGATGGCGGTAGTATATATTTGCAGGCTAATGCGGGCTTAAATACCTTAATTGATTTTCGCTATAGCCGTATTTTCCGCGCAGAAGTGGGTCAAAAAGGTATGGGCAGTGACTGTACGGGCAAAAGCGGTGAGGATTTAGTAATTCAAGTACCGAAAGGTACAGAAGTGTATGATAAGGATACGGAAGAATTAATAGGTGATTTGGTTAATCCCGCTGATAAACTATTGGTAGCCAAAGGGGGACATCATGGCCTGGGCAATGTTCGTTTCAAAAGCAGCGTTAATCGCGCACCTCGTCAGACAACGCCTGGTTTACCAGGGGACACACGCCATTTAAAATTAAGTCTTAAGTTACTGGCGGACGTTGGTTTATTAGGGTTCCCAAATGCAGGTAAATCCACCTTTATTCGTGCGGTTTCTGCGGCAACGCCCAAAGTTGCCGATTATCCTTTTACGACATTGCATCCACAATTAGGCGTTGTGCGCGTGGACGTCAATCGCAGTTTTGTGATTGCCGATATTCCAGGGTTAATAGAAGGTGCAGCGGAAGGCGCCGGGTTAGGCATTCAGTTTTTAAAACACCTCGAACGTACGCGTATTTTATTACATATTCTGGATGTTGCGCCTTTAGATGGCAGTGATCCTATTATTGCAGCACAGGCTATTGTGGCAGAATTAAATAAATTCAGTGCTGCCCTGGCGGAAAAGCCACGCTGGTTAGTTTTTAATAAATTAGATTTACTGACGCCTGAAGAAGCCGAAGAACGCTGTTATGCGATTGTTAAAGCTTTAAAATGGCAGGCGCCGGTTTTTAAAATATCGGCGCTGAATCGTACGGGTACGATGGACATTTGTTATAAATTAATGGAATTTTTAGGATAAAGGCTATTTTTTCTCTTTTCCATCATTTACTCTTTCTCTTAACGCTTTACCGGGCTTAAAATGCGGCCGATATTTTGGCGCGGTGATTAAGCGTTTGCCGGTTTTAGGGTTATGCGCACTGCGGGGGGCGTGATAGTGCAAGCTGAAACTGCCAAAATCTCGAATCTCAATGCGGTCACCAACGCTTAATGAATCACTCATAGCAGCGATAATAAGATTAACACTTTGTTCTATATCATTAAGACTGGTTTGTATAACTTTTTCTGCCAGCCTGTCGATAAGTTCTGATTTAAGCATATTTTAGATGCGTCCTATTCGATCTTCATAACTAAATGGTACACGCAGTTGCTAAATTTGCCAACTGCTACGCCTGTTAATTTCATCACGAATGACTGGGCAAAAGAGGTAATCGCAGGTATCATATGGCTTTTCATCATGACAGTTAGTTGAGGCCATGCGGCTACAATATTTACCTAATATTATTACCTGTATTCGTTGTTTATTGGTATTACCATTAATCTTGGTATTGCTGAAACAGCAGTACGCCCTAGCTTTTTACATTTTTATTGTGGCAGGCATTTCAGACGCCATTGATGGACTATTGGCGCGCGTATATGGCTGGACTAGCCGTTTTGGCGCCATGCTGGATCCGCTGGCCGACAAATTATTATTAACCGGTAGTTTTATTACCTTAGGGTATTTAGGCTATTTTTCTTTCTGGTTGGTTATGCTGGTGGTCGTGCGTGATGTATGGATTATATTTGGCAGCATACTCTATCGTTATGTTACCGGTCATCTGGAACTTGCCCCTAGTTTTATCAGCAAAATAAATACTTTTCTGCAAATATTATTAGTCGGGTTAATGCTGGTTCATCTGAGTTTTTATCCGTTGCCAGCGTTGTTATTAAAAACAGTCGTGATGAGCGTATTAATAACCAGTATCGCCAGCATGATTCACTATATGTGGGTATTGAGCCGGCGTGCAGTTAAAATTGAAAAAAAAGTTATCAACACCGGAGCGCATAGGAGCGCCATATGACACAAACGCAAAAAATCTGGACGGCGACCGGCATTATCATTACGCTGATTTTATTTTATTTATTAAAAGGCGTATTAGCGCCGTTTATTATTGCGGCTTTATTGGCCTATCTGGGTGATCCTTTAGTTAGCCGTTTAACGGCATTAAAAATGCCTAGAACGCTTGCAGTCGTACTGGTTTTTTTAATGATTATGGCGTTGATAACGGTTTTACTATTAGTTTTTGTGCCTATTTTAAGTCGTCAATTAGGATCTTTTATAGATCGCCTACCCGATCTGCTGAATTGGGCGCAGACTTTCGCGTTGCCCTGGTTAAAACAGCATTTTGGTATCGGCGATTCTTTAGATTTAAATAGCATTAAGGAAACCATCAAACAAAACTGGCAGCAGGCAGGCTACGCGGCGAATACAATCTGGAAAACGTTAGCAAGCTCAGGGTTGGCGCTGATTGATTGGATTATTAAATTATTATTAATTCCCATTGTAACTTTTTATTTATTGCGTGATTGGGACAGGGTAGTAGAGAGTACGTGGCGTTTATTGCCGCGCCGGATTGAGCCAACCGTTGTGGCAATATGGCGAGAATGTAACGAAGTATTAGGCGCTTTTATTCGTGGGCAATTATTAGTGATGTTGTCATTGTGTATTATTTTTTCTGTCGGTTTATGGCTGGTGGGATTAAATTATGCTTTATTAATAGGCGTCATTGCGGGTTTATTTGCGATTGTACCTTATTTAGGCACTGCAATTGGTATTGTCAGCGCGGCGGCAGTAGCATTATTCCAATTTCACGATTGGAAACATTTAATTTTTGTAGGCATTGTTTTTGCCATTGGCCATTTAATGGAAGGCATGGTGTTAACGCCTTTATTAGTGGGCGATAAAATAGGATTACATCCCGTTGCGGTGATTTTTGCGGTTTTAGTGGGTGGCCATTTATTTGGTTTTACAGGCATACTCGTAGCATTGCCTGTGGCGGCTATTCTGATGGTATTATTGCGCCATTTAAAACATTACTACTTGCGCAGTCATTTATATAATTCATTTTAATGTATCAACTCACCCTGCCCATTCAGTTACAGGATAATGCTAATTTTGATAATTATCTGGTGGGCGCGAATCAACCTTTAATTGATTATCTGAAAGGATTTATCCGTGGACAGCATGATAGCTATCTTTATTTATGGGGAAACACAGGCGCGGGATGCAGTCATTTATTGCAGGCGTGTTATCAAACCGTATTAGAGCAGGGCGCGACCGCAGTTTATTTACCTTTGCAATATATTAGCGAATTTCAATCTACTATTTTTGAAGGGTTGGAAAACGTATCGCTGGTTTGTTTAGATGATATACACACTATTGCTGGCCAGGCACCATGGGAAGAAGCGGTGTTTCATTTTTATAATCGGATACAAAGCACACCGAATAAATTAATGATAGGCGGCCGGTGCGTGCCAAAAGAATTGAATATTCAATTGCCGGATTTAACCTCCCGCTTAATGAGCGGCATGATTTTAGCTATTCAATCATTGACCGATGAAGAAAAAATAGCGGCTTTACAATTGCGCGCTAAATTGCGTGGTTTTGATTTGCCCGTTGAAGTAGCG
Source organism: Gammaproteobacteria bacterium (assembly GCA_041690855.1). Classification (GTDB taxonomy): domain Bacteria; phylum Pseudomonadota; class Gammaproteobacteria; order CAIUAS01; family CAIUAS01; genus CAIUAS01. Next base: position 5,740 of record JBEPVU010000028.1, read on the forward strand.
CAATTTTTATTATACCGCTTCCCGCGTAATTTAACGGCTTTGTTTAATACCTTAGAGCAGCTTGATAGAGAATCGCTGGTATTGCAGCGAAAATTAACGGTACCGTTTGTGAAGAAGGTGTTGAATATTTAATGCTATATACCCATCCCGTTGAGGATTTACGTATTATTCCTTAACTAGCTTAGAGCACCCCCACCTTAATCCTCCCCCTTGAAGGGGGAGGAGATTATAATATGTAAAACCTCAGGGAGAAATCATAATTTCCCCCTTTGAAAAAGGGGGATTAAGGGGGATTTTTCGAGGCGGCTGCTGCTTTTGCTACGCGCTTGCCCAGTGCTTTGCAAAGTATTTTTTCCTCTTCTGTCAAAGGCAACTGACTATCTTCCCCGGCAACGTGTGTTGCGCCATAAGGCGTGCCGCCGCTTTTCGTGGTAATTAATTCGGATTGCGTATAAGGAATTCCCATTATTGACATGCCGTGATGTAATAGCGGCAGCATCATACTTATTAAAGTAGTTTCCTGTCCGCCATGTAAACTCGAGCTGGAAGAAAAGACTGCCGCGGGCTTATCCACTAAATCGCCCGATAACCACAATGAGCTGGTGCTATCTAAAAAATATTTCATCGGCGCGGCCATATTACCAAAACGAGTAGGGCTGCCTAAAACTAATCCTGCACAATGACGTAAATCTTCTAAAGTGGCATAAGGCGCACCTTTAGCGGGAATAGCTTCTTCTGTGGCTTCGCAAACTGTTGACACTGGCGGCACAGTACGTAAACGCGCTTCTATCCCGCTGATTTCTTCCACGCCGCGTGCAATGTAATTTGCCATTTCAGCAGTGGCGCCGTAGCGGCTGTAAAATAATATAAGAATATAAGGCATAGGTTAAAAAAAAGATTTAATAACTAAAGTTGCAATTCCCGTAAGGCCAAAACTTAGCATCCATTTTAGCAACTGTTATGATATATTTATTCTCCATAGCATAAATATATCATAAATGAATAAAAGTGCAAGTGGTTTATGAATTATTTAAGTGCTTTGACTATAAACTAAGATTACTCTATCACAGACTAAATTAAATAAGGAAAGCTTACAATGCCGCTATCAGCTAACTTTCATGCAGAAGAAGAACGTTTTTTACTTGATACTACTGCCACTACCGAAGTGATATTACTAACTTTACTTTGCTTATTTATTGTTGGTTTAATTGCGCTTTATCTTTATGATAGACATCAAAAAGAACATACTATTCTACGTAATTATCCTATTATTGGGCATTTTCGTTATATTTTAGAATATTTAAGTGAATTTTTTCGACAATATTTTGCTCCTGATAGAGGAGAGCTACCTTTTAACCGCGCACAACGTGCATGGGTTTATCGTTCAGCTAAAAACGTGGATAACACAATAGGATTTGGCTCTACACGGGATTTAAGACCTGTTGGTACTATTTTATTTGTAGATGCGCCGTTTCCTGTATTAAACCAGGATGCAGTATCAACCAGTCCTGTTCTGATTGGCCCGTATTGTCGCGTGCCTTATGTGGCTAAAACACTTTTTCATATTTCTGCGATGAGTTATGGTGCGCTTTCTAAAAATGCTGTCATTGCCTTATCACAAGGCGCAAAGTTAGCAGGATGCTGGCTGAATACAGGAGAAGGGGGTGTTGCGCCTTATCATTTAGAAGGTGACTGCGATTTAGTGGCGCAAATTGGTACTGCTAAATATGGGTTTTTAGATGAAAATGGCCAGTTTTCAGATAAACGTTTACATGAAATTGCTAATTATCCACAAATAAAAATGTTTGAAATTAAATTAAGCCAAGGCGCTAAACCGGGTAAAGGTGGCATTTTGCCAGCGATTAAAGTAACGCCTGAAATTGCGCGTATTAGAAATATTCTGCCATTTAAAGATTCTATTAGTCCGAATAGGCATCCAGAAATTTCTAATTCATCAGAATTACTCAACATGGTTAATCGTGTGCGTGATGTTACTGGCAAACCAGTAGGATTTAAAATAGTGTTAGGCAGTTATGAGTGGCTGGACGATTTATTTTTAGAAATTCATAAACGGGGTATTGAACATGCACCTGATTTTATTACGCTAGATGGTGCGGAAGGCGGCACGGGTGCAGCGCCTATGAGCTTAGTGGATTATATGGGATTACCTATTGCTGAAAGCTTGCCAGTATTAATTGATCGTTTAGTTGAATATGGTTTACGGGATCGCATTAAAGTAGTGGCTGCAGGTAAATTAGTGACGCCTGCAGAGGTTGCCTGGGCATTATGTGTAGGTGCGGATTTTGTAGCTTCTGCACGTGGATTTGCTTTTGCATTAGGCTGTATTCAAGCGCTGCGTTGTCACAATAATACTTGCCCTACCGGCATTACCACGCATAATCCAAATTTAGTGCAAGGATTGGTACCCGAGCTTAAAGCTGTCCGAGTAGCTAATTACGCAAAGAATATTGAATACGAGGTGGGTGTTATTAGCCATTCTTGCGGTGTACGCGAACCGCGGCAGTTAAATCGCTCGCATGCGAGAGTGATGACAGAAAATGGCCTGACAGTATCGCTAGCAATTTTATATGCTGATAAAAAATCGGGTGTAAAAATATCAAAGATCTGAATATTAAATTAAAAATTTCACCGGAGTACCTGTGTTTGGAAATATTTTGCAAGGCTAAATAAATTTTTTTAAAGGTCGCATCGTTTAATTCATTACCATATTTATTCTCCTTAAACTACTTAATTATTGGAATTTCTAATGAATGCTGAAGAATGGCATGCTGATATACACATTACCGAGGCGCTTGTAAGAAGTTGTTTGCAGGAACAATTCCCTGAATTAATCCCTATTAAAGCAATTAAGCATATCGGTGAAGGATGGGACAATAAAGTCTTTTTAGTGAATGAAGAATTTATTTTCAGATTTCCCCGCCGAAAAATAGCTGTAGCGTTATTAGAACGAGAAAATACGGTATTAAATAATTTACCGGCATTTTTAAATATTAAAATTCCAATTCCTGAGTATAAGGGCAGTCCGACATCTTCTTATCCTTATATATTTCAGGGATATAAAATGATAAATGGCCTATCGAGTTATCAAGCGCCATTAAGCGTTCAAGACCGTATTGCAAGCCTTGCAGCATTTGCTGGTTTTTTAAAGCAATTACATAATATTGATGAAACACATGCTTTGGCTATCGGTGCTCAACCGCAAGTATTTGACAGAGTAATGGTTAATAAAACAGCAAAGGCCTTAAATGAGCGTGTGGCTAAAATTATAGCGCGTAAAATATGCTGTATAAATGAAGCCTGTTTTCAACAGGAATTGATAACCGCAAAAAAAATAGTATTGCCTGCTGATAATATATGTTTAGTTCATGGTGATTTAGATTGCAGGCATCTCATATTTAATAACAATCAATTAACCGGTATTATCGATTGGGGTGATATGGGCATTAATAATAAAGCCGTTGATTTGGCTGTTGTCTGGAATTTTTATCCGATTAGTTGTCACCCACTGTTTTTTAATTATTACGGTAATGTTGACGCCGCTACCTGGCAGTATGCTCGTTTTCTCGGATTATATGGCGCCTTTACACTTATGCTTTATGCAGAAGATATAGGCGATACTTTGCTGATGACGGAAGCGATAAATGCTGTTAAAAGAATTAATAGGGATTTGTTGATTGATGATTAAATTTACCAGAGAAATGGTACTATTTTTAACTTTCTATACTGATTTAACTAATTGATTTGACAATTAAGCATTACTAAGTAATACTTAGTAATGACATTATATTGTGAGGCAAATTATGGCTATTCAGCATGGATTAATCCCTAAAGTCGTGAAGTTAGAGCCTGAGATTAAAGAACGTTTAGAAAGGCTAGGCGAGGTTAAACACCGGAAGCCACACTGGCTTATGAAAGAAGCTATCGTGCGTTATTTGGAGCAGGAAGAATATAACGAACAGTTGAAACAAGAAACACTGCTGCGATGGCAGGAAGCTGAAAGTGGGAAGGTTGTGAGCAACGAAGCGGTTATGCAATGGCTCGATACTTGGGGTACAGAAAACGAGAACGATAGGCCGTCATGCGGAAGTTAGTTTGGTTAGACAGTGCCGTTAATGACATTGTGCGTCTGAGACAGTTTATAGCCCGGGAAAACCTTGGCGCTGCACAACGTGCCGCTCTTGCCATCAAAGAAGCTGCGCAACGTTTACAAGAACAACCTGCCATTGGTAGACCCATTAAAGACTTACCAGATTATCGTGATTTGTTGATACGGTTTGGTGCGGCGGGTTATGTGTTACGTTATCGGATTCATCTGGATACGCTGTATATAGTACATATCCGGCATTATAGAGAAGCAGATTTTAAAGTTTGAAATAAGATTTATTATTATCATTTTGCTAATAATTCATCAATGATGAGCTTAGAATTTTTGCAAGCATTTAGCATTCCATTATACCAGATAGATAATTTGCAAGTATCATCAGTGGAGCGTTCAAATTCATTACTTTCTTTTAAGTCTCTTACACTTCTTGATATCGGTATGCTCAATGCAGATATTTTGTATGGCATCAGCATTCCATCCTTGCTCATTTAAAAGAGTTGAAGCCATACTGCTGAAACCATGACCGGCCATTTCATCACCGGTATAACCCAGTCGTCTGAGTGCTGCATTAACGGTATTATCTGACATAGGGCGGCTGGGGGGCTTCTCCATTGAATAGTTCTTAAAAGGCTTCTAATTACGTATTTAAATTACTGATTAATAATATTAATTTATATAATAATTTTTAAAAAGCCCCCAAAAAAAGCAGGTGCTTTTAGGCATGCTGTCTAGGCATTTCTTTGCGTTTAGCGCAAAACGCAAGGTAATCTTCGATAGAATTGATAAATGCTTTTTTAAGCTCTTCGACTGTTGAACCTTGAAAAGTAATGACATCACGTGTGTTGGTAGTTTCGCCGTGAAGAATACCGGCTTCATTGTCAAATTCAACACGTCCAATATAGTTTTTATAGGTTAACATTCATACCCACTTTGCTTAGAAATCAGAGGGCATAAAGTCTTTGCTTTTGCAGTCTCTATCATGTAAGAAGTTATATTTGTCTTTGGAATATCATATTCTAAGACTATATCTTATTGTTAAAATTAATTAAAATCAAAGTATTTATAGGGTTAGCTGATATGGTTTCATTAATACTTAATAAAGACTACAAGCAACTATTAACCCAGCTCAAAGAACGTATTAAATCTGCTCAATTAAATGCTGCTCTTGCAGTCAACCATGAGCTAGTAAACCTTTATTGGTCTTTAGGAAAGACTATCATTGAAAAGCAAGCGCAGACTAAATGGGGCAGCAAATTTCTAGACTCCCTATCGCATGATTTGCAGACTGCTTTTCCTAATACACAAGGATTTTCCAAGAGAAATCTTGAAAGAATGAGGCAATTTGCTGAGCTTTATCCCCAATTTCCAATTGCGACACAGGCTGTGTCGCAATTGCCGTGGGGGCATATTTGTTTGCTTTTTCAGCGCATAAAAGACCAAGAAGCTCGTGATTGGTATACAAAACAAGCTATTGTGAATGGATGGTCGAGATTAACTTTAGAAGACGGCATCAAGCAAAAACTTTATCAGCGACAAGGATTATCTGCAAATAAAGCTAGCAACTATTTAGAACGTCTGTCTTCTCCTCAATCGGCACTAGCGCACGATTTATTGAAAAATCCTTATAACTTCGATTTTTTAACAATTAATACAGATGCACATGAAAAAG
>JBEPVU010000029.1:0-11528 GCA_041690855.1 Gammaproteobacteria bacterium
TTTACGCGCAATACAAAAGCGCTGCTGCAAAGGTGTATTGTTTTGATTAATATAAAATTTTTTCTTAAGATGACTGACCACCACGGCAATATCATCAATATCTTTATCGGGTATATAAAACTGGCACTGAAACCCTAAATATTCAACTACTTTCTCTATCGGCAGTGGAAATGTTTCTCCTAAATCCATTGCTGCCAGCAACTGGCCAGCGCGTTGCCTTATCGCCTCTTCCATAACCTGCATCCTACCGCCTCAATTGTATAAAAAATGGCAAATATCTTGTATTCCGCCTTAGCATAGCATAGATTAACCTGATAGGTTAATCAAATTCCGAGGGTGTTAGGATAATGACGGAGAAGAGACATGCCCATTTTAGACAGGTACAAAGGAGAAAGTATTATCATAGGAGATGATATTAAGGTAACTATTTTAGGACGTAAGGGTGAGGAAGTGCGCATTGGCATTCAAGCGCCTAGACACATTAAGATCATCCGCTCAGAATTACGGTCTAAACCGGAAGTACGGAAAACATCTGAGCCGGAGAATAATTAGTGGCTGGATTTATAGTTTGTAAATTCGCAAGCTAGGATACTATAAAATAAGCGTAAGTCAGCAAGAAGAATTCTTCTATTGCTAAGGACGCCTATAAGTTGGATATACCGTATCAATCTCTAGCTTGTGGCCTTCATCTTGAGTTAGCTGCTCGATATGTGTGATTACTGTACCCTGAGTGGACACACTAGTTTCTTTTTGTTTTATTTGCGGCTCACCAGATAGAATATTACGCTTTTTTATTGCATCTATTTTTGCTTGACTATAAAAAAAGCTCAAAAAACCTTGAAGAATTTTTTTCAATCTTCCCTGAGGATTTTCATCTATCAGTATCTGTTCAGCCCAATTTAATTTAACTTGCTTATCAGTTGTTTGAAATTGCTTTGAATTTTTTTGAGTTTCTGAAATTTTTGTCTTATTTTCCTGTAATTTAGAATCATCAAGTAGTTGATTTATGCCTAAACTAGAACTTATTTTAGCTGTGGATGTTACTCCTTTAACTTCCTTTTGTTCTTGCTTCTTTCCACTCTTCTTATCATCACACTCTGACAATCCGAAAGTTGAAACTTCCGATAAATTTATTTCTATCGTTGTTTCTGCTTCTTTCGCATACAATGCTGTACAAGTCTCTTCTATTACTTTCTGTTGCTTTTGTATATTTTCCTTAAGTATTTGTTGCGCAATTTCTTCTTGGGTTGTATCAATACGCTTTTTAAGTTCTTCCAAATATTTTAATGCTTCTGTTAATTTAATTTCTAATTCAATTTTTTTTCTTTTTGCTTTCCCTAAATTCTCCATATAAGAACGCAAACTTTCCTTTGCGGCAGAATCTAACGTTTTCCACACCTCTTCTGAGAACAATTTTGATAGTTCGCTATCTTGAATTAGTGTTCCATTTACTTTAATTGGCATAAAAACCTCTCAAATCATACAAGTAAATTTTTCTTATTAAAATTCACTGTGATAGTATTTCAAACTTTCTTTTCTTCTAACGCTCTTAACATCAGCCTATTGTTGTTTTCGTTTAACCATTGATCAGAGACATTAATCGTCACATGTCCCAGCTTACGGTTAGCCCTTGGCTGCTTTTTATAGGTATGATAATGTGCCGCAGGAATCCTCAATATTTCTTTAATATCCGGCTCATGGCCGATGATATTGAACATTATACTATATCCCTGGGTCATAGTACTACCCAAAGGCCATCCACCAATCGCCCTCAAATGATTTTCAAATTGACTGGTCACCGCCCCTTCAATAGTCCAATGGCCGGAATTATGCACACGCGGCGCCATTTCATTGGCTAATAACTGGTTGCCCTGTTGAAAAAGTTCAAGCACAAAAATACCCACATAGTCCAATTTATTTAAAATAGCATGGCCATATTTTTCCGCTTGCCGCTGCAGGACGGCGTCCGCAAAAGGCGCTTTGGAAATGCGTAAAATACCTTCACGGTGTTGATTTTCTACGAGTGGATAAAATTGTACATCGCCACTTTGCGAACGTACTGCAATTAATGAACATTCGCGTTCAAACGGAATAAATTGTTCCAGAATTAAGGGTTGTCCGTCTGATAATGCCCAGGCTTTTTTTAAATCATCTAGCTGTTTAATAACAAATTGACCTTTACCATCATAACCCATACGAGTAGTTTTTAAGACGGCGGGACAACCGATTTGCATCACCGCCTGTTCCAGCTCAGCGAACGTATTAACAGCCGCAAATTGGGGCGTGGGTATCGCTAATTCACGAAAAAAATTTTTCTCCAACCAGCGGTCTTGTCCAATACGTAATGCCGCTAATGTTGGATAAACGGGTTTTATCTGGCTGACTATTTCCGCAGCGGCCAATGGAATATTTTCTGTTTCAAAGGTAATGACATCGACTTGTTCCGCAAAGCGCTGTAATTGTGTTTGATCGGCATAATCGGCCTGGATAACTTGCGTCACATCGGCGGCGCAAACATTTGCAGCAGGATCGTAACACAGTGTATGAATGCCGAGCGGATAGCCAGCCAGCGCTAACATACGGGCTAACTGTCCGCCGCCTAAAATGCCTACTTTCATGCGTTGCCCTCGCGCGGATCAGGATGTTGCAGTATTTTTGCGGTTTGCTGCTGGCGATAGGTTTGTAAAGCGCCGCGTAATTCAGGGTTTTGCTGCGCTAAGATGGCGGTTGCCAGTAAAGCGGCATTGATAGCGCCTGCTTTGCCAATAGCCAAAGTACCGACTGGTATACCGGCGGGCATCTGGACTATCGATAAGAGTGAATCCATGCCATTAAGCGCGAGTGATTGTATAGGCACACCGAGTATCGGCAACCAGGTTTTTGCGGCCAGCATACCCGGTAAATGGGCGGCGCCACCCGCGCCCGCAATAATAACGGCGAGACCACGCTCGGCCGCTTTTTCGGCGTAATCAAAGAGCAAATCGGGCGTGCGATGAGCGGAAATGATTTTGACTTCATACGCGACACCCAGTTGTGCTAGCGTTTCGGCGGCATGTTGCATGGTTTGCCAGTCGCTTTGAGATCCCATGACAATGCCAACAACTGTTTTTGTTGCTCCCATTTTGTATTCTCGCTATAGTTTGTGACCGTTTTGTTGAGTATCTTTAGAGTTACTTTATATGGTCTTAATGGTTAAAAGCAATCTTATGGTTAATACTGAAACGTTACAGACATTATTGCCGCAGGCTTTCGCGGAGACGAATTTGCCGTTGGCGGGTAAATTTTCGGGTAAAGTACGGGATTGTTATCCGTTGCCTCATGGGCGGCGGTTGTTAATTACCACAGACCGGCTGTCGGCTTTTGATCAGATTCTAGCGTGTATTCCATATAAGGGGCAGGTGTTGAATCAATTATCAGCCTGGTGGTTTGAACAGACAGCGGATATTATTCCGAATCATTTAATCAGTTTACCCGACCCTAATGCCTTAATTGCAACGGCTGTTAAACCGTTTCCGGTTGAGGTGATTGTGCGGGGCTATCTGACTGGCGTAACGTCTACTGCGTTGTGGCATCGTTATTCGTTGGGTGAACGGAACATTTATGGTTATTCGTTTCCCAACGATATGGCGAAAAATCAGGCGTTAGATCAACCGATCATTACCCCTACGACCAAAGGCGAAGCAGGCAGCCATGATGAACGCTTGACGTGCGCCGAAGTGGTCAGCAATGGTTTAGTGAATGCTGCCGATTGGGAATTTATTCAACAGGCGGCACTGGCTGTTTTTAAACGCGGGCAAAGGCTGGCGCAGCAAGCGGGTTTGTTATTAGTGGATACCAAATATGAATTTGGCCGTACGGCTGAAGGTAAAATTCTGTTGATTGATGAAGTGCATACGCCCGATTCTTCGCGTTATTGGCTGGCTGATACCTATCAGCAACATTTTAATGCGGGGCTTGAGCCCGATAATTTTGATAAAGAATTTATTCGTCTGGCCTATGTAGCGCAAGGTTATCGCGGCGAAGGTGTGCCGCCTGTTATGCCAGCAGCCTTGTGGGTGGAAGCCAGCCAGCGTTATATTGCGATTTATGAGAAGTTGACAGGAAAAACGTTTGCGCCGGGTGAATATCCGGTGTTGGAACGACTAAAGAGGAATTTAAAGAAACCCAGCCTATTTAATTCTATCTCCTCCCCCTTTCAGGGGGAGGATTAAGGTGGGGGTAATTTAAACAACCCCCATCCTAACCTTCCCCCTGAAAAGGGGAAGGAATTTGATAATCTTAAAGAGAAAACGTATGAATAAATCCGACATCATCCGCAAATTATATGAAATCGAATCGATTAAACTTGGTTCGTTTACTTTAAAAAGCGGTGCGGCCTCGCCTATTTATATCGATATGCGGCAGATAATTTCTTATCCAACATTATTAAATGCTATCGCTTTGCTGATGTGGGAAAAAGTAAAACATCTGCAGAGCGATTTCTTATGTGGTGTGCCTTATACTGCTTTGCCGATTGCAACGTGTTTATCGTTGCAATTCGATAAGCCCATGGTCATGGTACGCAAAGAAGCGAAATCCTATGGCACCAAAAAAATGGTAGAAGGCCATTTTAAACCAGATCAAACCTGCCTGATTATTGAAGATGTCGTAACCAGCGGTTCTAGCATTATTACAACGCTGAATGAATTAAAAGAAGTGGGTTTATTAACACCTTACACTGTCGCCTTTCTAGATCGCCAGCAAGGCGGTAAAGAAGCATTAACGCGGCAGGGCTGCGAATTTTACAGTGTTTTTACTTTAAAAGAATTATTAACTGAATTAGCGAACAGCGGCATTAATTTGCCAGAAAACCTATTAACCGAACTCAATTTAACCTGATGAATAATTTAACCTATCGCACCCGCGCTGCGAATATTAAACATCCATTAGCCAAACGTTTATTGACGTTAATGGAAGATAAAAAAACGAATTTAGCTTTATCGGCCGACGTCACCACAAAAAAAGAATTATTGTATCTGGCGGAAGCGTTAGGCTCCGAGATATGCGTTTTAAAAACGCATATCGATATTATCGCGGATTTTGATCAGGATTTAATTATCCAACTGAAAAAAATTGCTGAACACTATCATTTTTTAATTTTTGAAGACCGCAAATTTGCTGATATTGGCAGCACAGTACAACATCAATATCAAGGCGGGATTTATCATATTGCGGAATGGGCGGACATTATTAATGCACACACTGTTCCAGGCCCTGGCATTATTGCTGGTTTAAAATCCATCGGCTTGCCATTGCAGCGTGGTTTACTATTGCTGGCTGAAATGAGTTCCAGCGGCAATTTAGCCCAAGGCGCTTACACCGAAGCTACGTTAGCGATGGCGCAACAAAACAAAGATTTTGTCATTGGTTTTATTGCACAGCATAAATTGTTGCCTGATCCGGATTTTATTTATTTAACGCCTGGCGTTAATTTGCAACAACCTGGCGATGCTTTAGGCCAGCAGTATTTAGATCCTACTACCGTTATCTTAAATCACGGCAGCGATATTATTATCGTTGGCCGCGCGATTTATCAAAGCGCTGAACCTGTCGCAGTAGCTAAAAAATACCGAGAATTGAGCTGGCAGGCGTATTTGCGGCGGTGTGGTTTGGCATATAGTCAAAGCACTCAGGAATTGCGTATTATTCCTTCCCCTTTCAAGGGGGAAGGTTAGGATGGGGGTGATCTAAAGGCTGCTTTTTAGCTTAGATCACCCCCACCTTAATCCTCCCCCTGGAAGGGGGAGGAGATTAAAATTGCGTTTTTTATTTTTTGTATGTCATCCTGAGGAGCGAAACGACGAAGGATGACAGCAAAAAAGCGCAATTTCTAAACAATTATATTGATAAAATATTTGAAGATTTATAATTATGACAATACCTACATACACCTTTATCGTTAAACAACGCGACAATAACAATCCTCATGCAGCCGGTTTACTGGCTGATGCGCATACGCTGGGTTTTAATCAGCTCACGCATATTGAAGTCTGCGATTGTTATTTTATTCAAGGCCATTTAACTGAAGCTGATAAACAGCAACTGGCCACGCGCTTATTCTGTGATCCGGTTGCACAAATCGGTGCATGGCAAGCGACAGCGCCTGTGGCTGAACAAGCCGTTATCGAAACGGCATTGCGGCCTGGCGTTACCGATCCGGTTGCCGAACAAATTCAACATGGCGCGCAATTACTCGGCATTAAAAATATCGAAAAAACCGCCACTGGCCAGCGTTTTATTTTAACCAGTACACAGACATTAAATGAAAAAGAACTACATGATTTAGCACAACGCCTATTCGCTAACGCCGTCATTCAATATTATGCTATCGGCGCATTAACGCCTGCATTTTCTTCCTCAACCGGCAGTAGCGGACAGGTTGAAACCCTTCCTCTCCGCAACTTAAACCACGCACAATTGAACGCGCTTGCACAAGAACGCCGCTCAGCGCTCGATGAAGCCGAAATGCAGGCCATTCAACATTACTATCAATCTGAACAACGCGATCCCACCGATATTGAATTTGAAACCATTGCCCAAACCTGGAGCGAACACTGCAGCCATAAAACCTTTAAAGCTATTATTAATACAGAAGATAAACAAATTAACGGCTTATTAAACACCTTTATCCGCCGCGCGACGGAAGAAATCGCCGCGCCCTGGGTATGGTCTGCTTTCGTTGATAACGCGGGCATTATTGATTTCGACGATGAATATCAAATCTCTTTTAAAGTCGAAACGCATAACCACCCTTCTGCTATTGAACCGTTTGGCGGCGCTAATACCGGCTTAGGCGGTGTGATCCGTGATGTGTTAGGGGTTTCTGCTAAACCAATTGCCGCTACGGATATTTTTTGTTTTGGTCCACAGGATTTAAGCTTCACTGAATTACCGGAAGGCACTTTACATCCACGCCGGATACGTTCAGGCGTAGTCGCCGGTGTGCAGGATTATGGCAATAAAACCGGTATTCCCACAGTGAATGGCGCTATTTATTACGATGAAGGTTATATCGCTAATCCTTTAGTTTATTGCGGCTGCGTGGGACTTGCGCCGAAAAATAAACATCCGCGTGATCCACAACCAGGCGATCGCGTGATTGTGTTGGGCGGACGCACAGGGCGTGATGGTTTACGTGGCGCAACGTTTTCTTCGATGACAATGGATGCGCAGACCGGTGAAGTCGCCGGCGCTTCGGTGCAGATTGGTGATCCTATTATTGCGAAAGGTTTAATTGAAGTGATTACGCGTGCGTGTGATGCCGAGATTTATCATGCGATTACGGATTGCGGCGCGGGTGGTTTATCGTCTGCCGTGGGTGAGATGGCGAGTAATATAGGCGCGGATGTTGAATTGAATAAAGTGCCTTTGAAATATGCGGGGCTGGCGCCTTGGGAAATCTGGTTGTCGGAGGCGCAGGAGCGGATGGTGCTGGCGGTGCCTTCTGTTCATGTGGAGGCTTTGCAAAAGATTTGTGATGTTTTTAATGTTGAGTTGACGGATATGGGGTGGTTTACGGGGGATCAGTTGTTGGTTGTTCGGTTTGAGGGGCAGGTTATTTTGCGGCTGTCTAATAATTTTTTGCATCATGATATGCCGCAGAGGATTTTAAATGCTTCTGTTATACCGTCTTCTAGTTCAGTGGCTCGGGGTCCTGTCGCTGCGGCACCCTACCGTGCTCGCAAAGCTGCGCGCGGCAGGGAACCCGCCTACGCGCCACCCCTCGGATTGCTCGAGTTACGTTCGCTTAGCTGCACTGAAAATAATTCGCTTTTATTGGCGTTGTTGGCGCATCCTAATATCGCTTCGAAAGAGGATGTGATTCGGCTTTATGATCATGAAGTACAAGGCGGTACTGTCGTTAAGCCTTTGACGGGGGCGCAGAATGATGGGCCGGCGGATGGGTGTGTGTTGAAGCCTGTTGTGACTAAGGGGACGCGGGGAATTGTGTTATCAAATGGGTTAAATCCAGAGATAGGTAAGTGGGATCCTTATGCGATGGCCGTTAGTGTGATTGATGAGGCGATTCGTAATGCGGTGGCGGTGGGGGCTGATCCGAAGCGGATTGCGATTCTAGATAATTTTTGCTGGGGTGATCCGAAGCGGCCAGAAACATTAGGGGCTTTAGTCGCGGCTTGTGAGGGTTGTTATGATGCGGCGATTCATTATCAAACGCCGTTTATTTCGGGTAAAGATTCGTTAAATAATGAATATGTCAGTAAAGATAAGCAACGTCATGCGATTCCCAGTACTTTATTAATTTCTGCTATTGGTATTATTGAGGATGTTAATAAAGCAGTGACACTGGATTTTAAAACGGCTGGTAATATTATTTATTTATTAGGTAATACTTATGCGGAATTCGCCGGTAGTCATTTTATTAAATGTGGCGGCCAGGTATCTGTTGCAGAAATGTTTGCACCTGGCTTGCCGGAATATGCGCCTGAATTATATGCGAATTTACATCAGGCGATGCAAAAACAATACGTGCGCGCTTGCCATGATTTAAGCGAAGGGGGTTTAGCGGTTGCGTTGGCGGAAATGTGTATTGCGGGACGTTTGGGCTGCGCAATTAATTTAATAGTGGCGGATGCCACTACGGCTTTATTTAGTGAATCTAACGGCCGCTTGTTAGTAGAAATTATGCCAGAAAATTGTGCGGCGTTTGAAGCGTGTTTTGCAGGTGAACAAGCTAAACTGTTAACACGTTTAGGTGAAGTAACGGCTGCTCAACAATTAATGATTACGCAACAAAAGCAAACTATTATTAAACTGGCTGTTAATGAATTAGTCAGTGCCTGGCAACGCCTGGCAAAAAAAGAAGAGGTATAACATTATGTCAGTGCGTGCTTTAATTTTACATGCGAATGGTACTAATCGAGATGCTGATCTGGCGCAGGCGTTTGAATTAGCCGGCGCAAAAGCGGAAATTGTCCATTTAAATGAATTACGTAACGGCCAAAAAAATTGGCTGGATTATCAGATTTTAGGCGTTCCCGGTGGTTTTTCATATGCCGATACCTTAGGCGCAGGGCGTTTATTTGCGTTAGATTTGCAGATTTATTTTAAAGAACAAGTCAGTCAATTTATTACCGCCGGTAAATTAGTGCTGGGTGTCTGCAATGGTTTTCAAGCATTAGTAAAAAGCGGGATTCTGCCGGATTTACAATTCCAGCAGACAGCAACTACACTGACTTTTAATGCTAAAGGTCATTTTGAATGCCGTTGGGTAACGTTATTGCCGCTTTCACAAACCTGTCTCTGGACGCGAGGTTTAAATGAACCCATTTATTGCCCGATCGCGCATGGTGAAGGCCGTTTTGTTTTACAAAATCCCGCTTCACTGAAAACGCTGGCGATGAATGATCAACTGGCTTTGGGTTATGCTAATGCCGACGATCAACTGGCGGAAGAACAATATCCTTTCAATCCCAATGGCTCTATCAACGGTATCGCCGGCGTATGCAACCTCCAGGGAAATGTATTAGGTTTAATGCCCCACCCCGAAAATCATATTTTTCCTTACCAACATCCCCGCTGGACACGGGGTGAACAAGGCCGGCTGGGTTTGCGCTTGTTTGAAAATGCGGTCAGACAACTCAGTTAGCGCATAACTACAGCGGGAACCCTGCTTATGCAGCATTATAAATTACGTTGAATTATGTTAAATTCCATAAATTACTTACTGAGACATAATTGCCCGTAAAAGACCGACTCTATGGCATACGCCATGCACTCTTTTGTGTATTTCTTTCAGCCGAGACCATAAAAATGACTAACCGTAAATTTTTCATTAAAGCCAGTCCATTATTTTTAGCGCTGTTTATTGATGGTATGGGTTTAGGCCTGTTATTTCCTATTTTAAACAGCATTATTATGACGCCTTCCGCAAGCTTTCTACCTGAACATTTTTCATTAGAAGCCCGCAATCTTATTTATGGATTACTGATAGGCTCGTATATGATTTGCTGGTTTTTTGGTGCAGCGATTTTAGGCGATTTATCGGATATGATCGGTCGCAAAAAATCATTAATTATTTGCCTGGGCGGCGCTTGTATCGGTTATTTTTTCTCGGCGCTAGCCATTATCGCACATAGTATTACGCTATTGCTGATAGGACGTGTTATCGCCGGATTTACCGCCGGCAGCCAACCCGTAGCGCAGGCGGCAGTTGTTGATCTCAGCACGCCTGCAACGAAAGCCCGTAATATTGGTTATATCATGCTGGCGGTATCGTTAGGCTTTGTACTTGGCCCTATTCTGGGAGGCATATTATCAGATCATAATCTGCTGAACTGGTTTGATTACACCACACCCTTTTATTTCGCGTCTATTATTTCTCTTATTAATACCCTTATGTTGTGGTACTTCCTGGAAGAAACTTTCCGCGTCAAGAAAAAAATAAGCATCAAATGGCATGGCGCAATTACTACTTTTATTTCTGCTTTTAAACACACTAAAATTAAACATTTATCACTGATTTTTTTAATTTTTATTTTAGGCTGGAGTAATTATTTTACTTTTATCGCACCTTTTCTGCTGAAAGAATATGGCTACTCAACTATTTTAGTGTCCGGTTTTATGGCGGCGCTGGGCTTTGGTTTTGCCCTGGGATTCAGCGTTTTATTAAACTTCTGCACCAAGCGATTCGCCCTTAAAAAAATAGCGATTGTTACCACAGCCATTACTGCCTTAGGCATTTTAATAACCATTATGATGGCTAAACCCATTTATGCCTGGTTATGCGTACTGCCGTTAACGGCATCCGTTGCAACAGGTTATGCGATTATGATTACCCTCTTTTCCAATCAAGTGGATGAGACTGCACAAGGCTGGGTGATGGGTATCACTGGCGCTATTATGTCGCTGGCCTTTGGTTTTACAGCGGTTATTTCCGGTGTTGTCGCTAACCTCAGCCCGGCAGCCCCGCTAGCGCTGGCGGTTATTGGCTTAGGCGCCAGCAGCTTATTATTGAGCCTGGATAAAAAAATAAAGTAAAAAATTGTCTCAGCAAGCAACAAATTGACACTAGATTGTACATGTACTATCCTTGTAAATATAAGCATCATACTCTGCTCTTACTTATAGGAGGTAATTTATGGACACTCTGTCTTATACCGCTGCCCGCAATCAATTAGCAAAAACAATGGAACAAGTTTGCGAAGACCATGTACCCATCATTATCACACGTATGAATGCTAAAGCAGTTGTGATGATGTCGTTGGAAGATTATAACGCGATAGAAGAAACAGCTTATTTATTGCGTAATCCGGCTAATGCGAAAAATTTAAGAGAAAGTATCAAACAATATGAAACCGGCCAGTATCAACGTAAGGATATTATTGAGGAATGATTTTATCCTGGACTGATTTAGCCTGGGACAGTTATTTATACTGGCAGGCTACCGATAAAAAAATATTGCATCGCATTAATCTATTGATTAAAGATATTCAACGTAATGCTTTTGCAGGCATAGGTAAGCCGGAACC
>JBEPVU010000030.1:0-11226 GCA_041690855.1 Gammaproteobacteria bacterium
CTGTTATACTGCCTAAGTCATGTGATAACGCACGTAGATTTTCACGACGAATAAATTTGACATTCATAGCTTTATCCTTATATAACAAGAAGAATTAATTTTGCGCAACCGCTTGTTTAAAAACTCTTTTCCGCTGGTTAAATTTCTCGGTTACTTTCATTAAATGCGTTTGCTGTTTACTGATTTGCTCAATCTGCTTGCGCATGAATAAGCCTGCAACGCCATGCTGATCATTGTTAATCGCCACTTTAGCGGGTGTTTCACCTTTAATATTTCTTAACGTGCAATCGGCGCCATATTCCAATAACACATCAGTGGTTTTTTCAAGACCGTAATAAGCACTGATATGTAATGGCGTAAAACCAAAGCTATCTTTTACATTAAGAGCAGCGCCGTGTAATAAGAAATATTCAACAATCTCCGCTTGATCGCCACTGACCGCTAAGTGTAAAGGCGTTAAACCATTATTGCTTTTAGCATTCAGATCAGCGCCGGATTCCAGCAGCAATTCCACAATGGCTAAATGCCCGCTTTGCGCTGCAACATGCAATGGCGTGAAACCATCATTGGATTTTAGATCGATCAAGGAGCTGAGCTGTTTAAGCAGTAATTGAACGACTTGCAGATGGCCATGTCTGACCGCCAGATGCAACAATGTAAAACCTTGTGCATCTTCAAGTCTGGCAAGTTTTTGATCTTGCGTATTTACGTGTCCTTCTAAGGTTGCATAATCCCCCTTTGCGGCTGCCTCTAATAATCCCGCCTGGATATCATTCATAGTAAGTTCAAAATGTGCTGTTGTTTGTATTTGCATCTGATTACCTCTTTTAGGAGTAAGAAATTATCTGTTCGTTAGTCAGAATAATTATAATCAGCAGGTAGGTAAATAATGGTTTTCGCTAATAAAAACAGGGGGAATCCCTATAGGCTAAGCATTTTTTTTAGGCGCGTTCTAATTGCAGGCAAGCTTTCACCAGATCAGCCAGCGATTTCACTTGCATTTTCTGCATGACATGCGCACGGTGAAGTTCAACGGTTTTCATGGAAATACCGAGTTCATAAGCAATTTGTTTATTTAATTTGCCATCGACAACACGTTCCATAATTTCCCGCTCGCGCGTGGTAAGGGAACTGTAACGTTCTACTAAGATTGAATTATCCGATTTTGCCGGCGCAAATATAGCGTCTTTCTTTTCAGCTTCTTCCAGCAACACTTTCTGCACGAGATCTAATAACAACTGATCATTAAAAGGCTTCGCAATAAAATCGACCGCACCGGCTTTCATGGCGCGTACCGCCATGGGAATATCGCCATGTCCCGTCATCATAATAATCGGGAGACGATTATTCAGGCTATTCAGTTTTTCCTGTAATTCAAAACCACTCATGCCTTTCATACGGATATCCAGCAATAAACAACCACATTGGGTTTGATCATAAATATCCAGAAAATCCTGCGCGCTGGTAAAAGCTTCAACCGCTAATCCTACAGACTCTAATAACCAGCTTAAAGATTGACACAATGCAGAATCATCATCCACAACAAATACTACCAGTTTCTTTTTTGCATTTGCAGTCATCACACAATCTCTATGTTAGTTACGGGTAACGTAAATTGAAACCAGGCGCCCCCTTCCGGGTTCAGCCTGGCGGATAAGTGTCCCCCATGGGCTTCGACAATAGTACGGCAAATCGCTAATCCCATGCCCATGCCCTTGGGTTTAGTCGTAAAATAGGGTGTTAGCAAGCATTGTGCGACTTCTGCCGTAAAACCAGGGCCATTATCAATAACATCAACATGCATAATATCACCACTTGGCATTAACGTCCGCACTATTAATCGCGGTTTAACCGTTTTTACTTCCTGCATAGCCTCAATGGCATTACGTAATAAATTTAAAATAACCTGCTCAATCTGTATGGTATCGACGGGTAAATGCGGAATTTGCTCTGCTAACTCCAGGTGAATAGGAATAGGAAATTCTCGCATTTCATAGCTTATGAGCTGCACCATATTGCGGATAATTTTATTAATGTCGGCCGCTTCGTAATACAGCTTACCTTTGCGGACAAAATTTTTCATGCGATGAATAATTTCGCCGGCGCGTTCGGATTGGAATGCCGCCTGCCGCATAGCATTCATAATTTGTTCAAGCTGAAAATGCCCCGATTCCAACCGGCGCACACATCCCTTGGTGTAATTAGCAATTGCCGCTAGGGGCTGATTTAATTCATGTGCTAACGTAGAAGCCATTTCACCCATAGAGTTCATGCGCGCCACATGGGCAAGCTCTATTTGATGTTGCCTGCCCGTTTGTTCGGTTTGTTTGCGGGGCGTAATGTCCCAGGAAACACCGGTCAAGCGCACTGCTTCGTCTTTTTCATTGCGGTAAACTTTGCCTCGTGCGGCAATAAAATGAAGACTGCCATCCGGCCATTGCACACGATGTTCAATATCAAACGACATATTTTCATGGATGGCTTTGCTGATTTCCTGGCGCACATATTCCTGATCTTCTGGATAAATACAGGCGATTGCCGCTTCATAACCTCCGTTAAAACTACCTGGTTTCAGGCCATACAGTGGATACATGTAATTGTCCCAATGCACGACATCCTCTTCAATGCTCCAGCTCCAGGTACCCATACTGGCGGCGCGTAAGGCTAAATTTAAGCGCTCGGATACTTCTTCCAGCGCATGCTCAGCCTGCCGGCGTTCAGTCACATCACAACTGGCGCCCGACATACGCACAGCAAGGCCGGTTTCATCACGGTATAATTTACCATGACTCGCAATGACATGGATGCTGTTATCAGGCCAGATAATACGATGCTCAAATTCTAAATTCCGCTCTTTGCCCTTAATGACCCGCTGTGTTTTTACCTTCACAAAATTACGATCGTCTGGATGAACATACTCTAGAAAATCCGTAAAACTGCCTTCGTAAACCTCCTCTTTGAGTGCGAATAATTCCTTCATATGAGTATCCCAGTGAATTTTGTCATGGGTAATGTCCCAGCTCCAGGTACCTACACTGGCGGCATCCAGCGCCATACTTAAACGCTCATTCAGTTCTTTTACGTGGGCTTTTGCTTCCATTTGCTCAGTAATATCCTGGCAAATACCGGTTACTCGCAGCGGTTGTCCCTGCGCATCGCGATAGAGTTTGCCACGTTCGGCAATCGTGCGTACGCTGCCATCCGGCCACATAACGCGATATTCAAAGTAAAAAGGGCGATCAACAGGCAGCGCATTAACAGATTCACGTTTTACAGTTTCCAGATCGCGATCGTCTGGATGAATACAGGCAATAAAACCGGCATGGTTCGTCCGCATTTCTTGATTCGTTTCAAATCCCATTAAGGCGGCTGTGTATTTATCCCAGATTGCTTCATCGCTGCCTACGTCCCAGTACCAGGTTCCTACTTTACCGGCTTCCAACGCCAGATTAAATCGCTCCGACATTTCTAACAAATCACGCTCGTATTGTTTACGTTCACTGATGTCCCAGCAGACGCCCGTCACCCGGGCAGGTTGTCCCGCTTCATTGCAATATAATTTACCGCGTTCAGCCAGCCAATGCAGGCTGCCATCCGGCCATACTATGCGATATTCGATATGATAAGATTGCTTGTCTTTTACTCGATTAAAGACTTCCTGCCGGACGCTTTCCTGGTCATCTGCATAAATACACGCGAGAAAATCTTCATGGGACATTAAAGTCGGCTGGCCGCGCACCGGTAATCCGAACAATACCCACATATGTTCGTCCCAGATGGAAGCTTCTACGCTATCAATGTCCCAGCTCCAGGTACCCATACTGGCAGCATATAACGCTAAGTTTAAACGCTCGGTTACTTCCAATAAGGCTTGTTCGGTAGGTATATTTTTCACTTTAGTTATATTTATGCTTGATTTAAAAAATAAAAGCTTAGCAAACTTATAGCAGCAAATATATAAATGCCATGGGCAAATAGGGATTTCCCTAGGCGCATGAGTTGACCGTATTTTACTTACAAAGCCTTAAACCCATGCCTACAGACAGATAATAGAACGTTAACTATAGTGAAAGCATGATTAACTTCAACAATACTCACAATCTCGCCCGCACAGGCCTGAAAGCTTTTATGCAGGCCGCTAAACCCCCTTTACTATTATTAGTGATGGTTTATGTTCTTTATTTTGGTTTTATTATTTTAATGGCCTCTCTTCCACGCACAGACACAGTGATTTTAATTAATACTATTCTCAATAAACTCACTAATATCACACTGGTCATTGCGCTATTCTGGTTTATGGTTCGGTTGACCCATAACTTTACCAATGAATTATATCAATGGGCTATTGAACGACATAACTCCATAGGGATGAGTGTATTTCCCTTGATAAATAATAGTTTAAAAGTTATAGCGACTTTACTTTTAATCAATATTCTGTTGCCTTATCTCGCTATTCCTGCGCTTTATTTACCCTTGGCGGAAAAAGCGGCTACGTTACTCTTAATAACTGCCATCGCCTGGATTATCGTGCAAATTATTAATGCCAGTGAACAATATTTTCTGCATCGGCACGGCGTGCAAATCAGCGAAAATCTGCAAACCCGTAAAATTTACACGCAGATTACCGTGTTGAAGAAAATAGCCATCAGCCTGGTTATCACCTTAGCGGTTGCAGCGGCATTGATGACTTTTGATCGGGTGCGGGAATTAGGCACTACTCTGCTGGCCTCCGCAGGTTTAATTGCCGCCATTGGCGCTTTTGCCGCGCAAAAAACGCTGTCCAGTACTTTTTCCGGCCTGCAGATTGCTTTAACGCAGCCTATTAAAATTAATGACGCCGTTGTGGTTGAAAATGAATTTGGCATTGTTGAAGAAATTACGCTGAGTTACGTAGTGCTGAAATTGTGGGACTTACGCCGTTTAATCGTCCCCATTAATTATTTCATTGAAAAACCTTTTCAAAACTGGACACGTAATTCCAGCAATTTAATCGGCACCGTCATGTTATATGTGGATTACAGTTTACCTTTAGATGACATTAGAGCTAAATTCCAGGAAATTCTGGCAAACTCAGCATTATGGGACAAAAAAACCGCCGCTCTGCAAGTGACAGATACCCGAGAACGCACGATGGAAGTGCGCTTGCTGGCCAGCGCTATCGACGCAGGAAAAACCTTCGATTTACGTTGTGAAATAAGAGAAAAAATGATTACTTATATTAGAGAACATTATCCAGATTGCCTGCCAAAAATGCGCCTGGATAGCGATAGCTTAATTAAACAGACTGAATAATATGGAAACGCATTTATCGACTCATAAAAAACGAAAATTTTTTAAAATATTAGTCAGCATGGGTATCTTATTATTACTGGTTCGATTAGCGCTGCCTTATATTATTTTACGTTACGCTGAATATCGCTTAAATAAAACTTCTGCTTATCAGGTGACTATTGCAGATTTGGATCTGCATCTTTACAAAGGCAGTTACGTTATAAAAAATATACAGTTAAAAAAGCGTAACCAATCTATTCCTGTTCCTTTTTTTGCTGCTAAAACAGTGGAATTAGCGGTAGAGTGGCCTGCTTTATTAACAGGGCATTTCGTGGCGCAAATAGATATTTATGATCCAAGTCTTAATTTTTTAGTTGATCCTGCGGGACGGACTGAGCAAACTTCTATCAGCGCTGGATGGCAAAATACCGTAACAGCCTTATTTCCGCTGAATTTTAACCGCATTACTATTCATAATGGACAAGTGCATTTACGTAATTTTACTCGCCAGCCCACGTACGATGTTTACTTTAAAAACATTAATGCGCAAGTTGATAATCTATGCAACGTGCGGAAAACGCAACAACTGCTTACTTCTTCGCTACAGGTAAACGCCAAAACAATGGACGGCGCAAATTTTAATTTACACGTAGCCTTTAATCCTGTTGCACAACAACCTACTTTCGATCTGGATGCCGAATTACAACGTATGCAAATCAGCGCCATTAATAATCTGCTGCGCTATTACACTAAGATTGATATTCAACAAGGCTTATTCAGTTTATATGTCGAAGCCGCCGCTAAAAACGGCAAAATTACGGGTTACGCCAAGCCTCTGATTGAAAATTTAAAGGTCATGGCGCCGCATAAAAAAACCGCTCCTATTACCAAGCTTTACAAAAGCGCCGTACAAGCGGTTGCTAAAATCCTGGAAAATCCTGCGAAAAAAACCGTTGCCACTAAAATTAATTTTACCGGCAAGCTGGACGACCCTAATATTAGTATCTGGCCTATCATCAGTAATTTACTCAAAAATGCTTTTTTAACCGCTTTACTGCCTCAAATAGATAATACTATTAAAATGCAAGATATTAATTTGAATAATTAAACTGTTTAGCAAGAATTAAGTGAATGGGCTTTATGAAACAAAACATTTATAAGTAAATATTTAAATATTGACAAAATAACCGCTTATTGCTACATTTATACTCAACTCACTGAAGTGTTGCGTATTTTATCTGAGAATCATAGAGCTTATACCGGCTAGCCCATCGGCAAGCCTTTTTGTAAACACGCTGTAAATACGTCCCTGTACGCTCAACTGCCGCTTCCTGCGGCAGATGGTTTACAAAAAGGCTTGCCGATGGGCTAGCTAAAGCACGTGCAAAAAACCGCAAAACCTCAGTAGGCATAGGTTTATACACAAGTTTATTAAAGTATCACTATAGGATGAATAACTATCAGCAAACAAACAACTAATCAAAATGTAATCGATGCTTTGTATAAATTTTCAAAAAAGAAAGATTTAGATAAAACAATCTCACAATTACAAGAACTAAAGAATTGGCCTGAAAATTGGGATAATTATGGCTCTGAAAAACCAAATACAGTTTCAATAACTAAAGCCGAAAAAATAATAACACAGCTATTTAATTTTAGTTTAAACTTGAATTATGATCTGGCGTCACCGCACATATCAGCAAGTGCTGAAGGAGAAATAGTACTCGAATGGTGGTCTAAATCCAGCAATAAAAAACTTACACTTTATATAATACAAGAAAATATAGAATACATTAAAGTTGGGAGTGATAAAATTGAAGAAATGGAAGATGGCCATTTACAAGAGATAAATTTTCATGAATTTCAAAAAATGTTCAATTGGCTTGCTAAATTAGTTTAGAATGCTAGCAATTCTGATTGTGAAAAACCCATATAAAAATAAATATTATAATATTGACTATTTACCCCTATCTGTTTACACTATAATCTATGGATAAAACATATTTTGAATGGGATGAACAAAAAGCATTGGAAAATCAGCATAAACATGGCGTATCTTTTTATGAAGCTCAAAAAGCTTTTCTAGATGAACATCGTGTAATTGCTGAAGATTTAGCACATAGCCATAATGAGAAACGTTATTATTGCTTTGGTAAGATAGATAGTCATGTAATGACAGTTCGATTTACTTACCGTAGCCATAAAATTCGTATCATTGGCGCAGGTTACTGGCGAAAAGGGAGGAAACTTTATGAACAAACCAAAGAAAGTTAAGTATACTAACGAACCTATTGGCAAAATCAGGAATATACCTGATTTCTTGCCCAGCCCAAAACACTTAGTATTACAAGAGGAAACAGTAAAAGTCACTCTAGCTTTAACGAAAGATAGTCTTGATTTTTTTAAAGAGGCCGCCGAAACACATCACACTCAATACCAAAAAATGATACGTAGTCTGCTTGAACACTATGCGAATTATTATCGCTATCAAAAACGCAAGGCCTGATGATTGACCCTATTCTCCACTCTGCTATACTCTTTCCCCTTAATGCCGGGGTGGCGGAACTGGTAGACGCGCCGGACTCAAAATCCGGTGGTGGTGACACCGTGTCGGTTCGATTCCGACCCTCGGTACCAATTAAATCTTTCTTTTCCTGCATAAATTTGGCAAAAAGACTCTTCCACACATTATAATTATCATTGATAATAGTTTATTTATACGGCAATCCTTATGTCAGAAACTATTTCTTCAGGCTATCTTACCAATCAGTTTTTGATTGCGATGCCATTACTCACAGACCCTTACTTTGCGCATGCCGTAACGTATATCTGTGAGCATAATGAAAATGGCGCTATTGGGATTATTATCAATCAACCCTTAGAGTTACAACTGGCTGAAGTTTTCAAACAAATGGAAATTGAAGTAACCAGCGTAGAGGTAGGTAAATTGCCGGTATTATGCGGCGGCCCGATTCATCCTGAACGTGGATTTGTTTTACACACGCCCAGTAGCGACAACTGGCGCTCCAGCTTAGAAATGAGTAGTGAAATCAGTGTCACTACCTCTCGCGATATTTTACAAGCCATTGCGCAGAATCAAGGCCCAAAAGAAATGTTGATTTCATTAGGCTACGCGAGCTGGACGGCCGGCCAGCTTGAACAGGAAATTATTAATAATTTCTGGCTCACTGCGCCTGTCAGTACACAAATTTTATTTGATTTACCTTTTAACGAGCGCTGGGAAGCCGCGATACGTTCTATTGGTGTCGATATTCATAAACTTTCAGATGTTGCCGGTCACGCCTAATATTATGACGCAAACTTTATTAGGCTTTGATTTTGGCTTAAAACATATTGGCGTTGCGGTCGGCCAGACATTAACACGCACCGCCCAACCCCTCACCTCCATCAAAGCCCAGGCTGGCATTCCACGCTGGTCAGATATCGATCAATTGATTAAAACCTGGCGGCCACACGCTTTAGTGGTAGGTATTCCTTATCATATGAATGGCGCCGAACAACCCTTGACGCACGCAGCGTGCCAATTTGCAGCAACACTTGAACAGCATTATCAACTACCCGTTCACCACATGGATGAACGCTTATCCACCGTAGAAGCGCGCGCGCAGCTCTATGATCGTGGCGGTTATCGCGCCTTAACAAAACAAGCGATTGATCAACAATCCGCTTTATTAATATTACAAAGCTGGCTGGCTAATACGCCGGAAACCTTATAAAAACTTATAAAGAGGAATACTATGCAAAATACCTTGCCCCAATTTAGCAAAATCAACCCAGCGCAGATTGAAAAAAATCTCGAACAATTGCTTAATGATAATCGCGCCGCATTAAATCAATTAACGCAACAAGCTTCCATCAATTCCTGGGAGCAATTAATTACACCTTTAGAAATACTTGATAATAAACTCAGTCAATTTTGGGCGCCTATCAATCATTTGCATTCTGTTATTCAGACACCTGCATTACGCACGGCTTATCAGAATTGTCTGCCTAAGTTAACAGATTACAGTACTGAAATAGAACAAAACGAATCTCTTTATCAAGCGTTTAAAAATCTGGCGGCCAGCCCGTCATTCAAGCAATTAAATTCCGCGCAGCAAAAAGTCATTCAAGATTATCTACGTGATTTTCATTTAGCAGGCATTGATTTACCGGCTGACGCTAAAAAACGTTATGCAGAAATTCAAACGCAACTGGCTGAATTATCCAATCAATTTTCTGCCAATGTATTAGATGCAACAGGCGCCTGGACAAAACATATTACAGAAGCTGAGGATTTACGAGGCATTCCCGCACATGTATTAACCAGTGCGCAGGAAACGGCGCAGGCAAAAGGGTTAACCGGCTGGTTATTAACCTTAGAATATCCCTGCTATTCCGCCGTTATCACTTACGCACAAAACCAGGCATTACGCGAAGAAATTTACACCGCCTATGTTACGCGTGCTTCTGAACAAGGCCCTTATGCAAAACAATTTGACAATAATCCTGTCATGGCGGAAATTTTGCGCTTGCGCCATGAATTAAGTTTATTATTAGGTTTTAAGAATTATGCCGAATTATCACTGGCTACGAAAATGGTTAAAAATCCAGCCGAAGTTATGCAATTTCTACAGGGCTTAATTAAACAGGCGCAACCTAAAGCGCTAGCCGAATTACAGGAATTGACGGCCTTTGCACTGAAATTAGATGGTCTCGTATCTTTACAAGCCTGGGACATTGCTTATTACAGTGAAAAATTAAAAGAGCGGCAATATAGTATTAATGATGAAATGCTGCGGCCTTATTTTCCAGTACAACGTGTTTTAACCGGTATGTTTTTGTTGATCGAAAAATTATATGGCATGCGCGTTGAAGAAATCAGCGCCGTGGATGTCTGGCATTCAGACGCGCGTTTTTTTGCGATTTACGATTCTACCAATCAATTGCGCGGTCAATTCTATTTAGATTTATTTGCCCGAGAACACAAACGAGACGGCGCTTGGATGGATGATTGTCAGGCACGTTGGCGCGCACCTGATGGACAAACGCAAATACCGATTGCTTTTCTCACCTGTAATTTAACGCCACCCACTGCTGATAAACCTGCTTTATTAACGCATGATGAAGTATTTACTATTTTCCATGAATTTGGGCATGGTTTACATCATATGCTAACGCAAATTGATTATTTAGATATTTCTGGTATTAATGGCGTTGAGTGGGACGCCGTTGAATTGCCCAGTCAATTTATGGAATATTTTCTCTGGGAAAAATCGGTATTAGATATGGCTTCAGGGCATTATCAAACCGGTGAAAAATTACCTGATATATTATTTAAGCGTTTGCGTTCGGCTAAAGATTTTCAGTGTGGTCTGCAATTATTACGCCAGCTTGAATTTTCTTTATTTGATTTTCGTTTGCATCTGGAATATGCGCCTACAAAAGGCGGCGAGCAGATTCAAGCATTATTAAGTGAAATTTATACTCACATTAGTGTAACGCCTAAGCCAGCTTTTAATCGTTTTCAAAATAGTTTTTCGCATATTTTTGCTGGGGGTTACGCGGCAGGTTATTATAGTTATTTATGGGCGGAGGTGTTAGCTTGTGATGCGTATGCTAAATTTAAGGAGCATGGCGTTATTAATGCGCAAATTGGCGCGGAGTTTTTACATAATATTTTAGAGCAAGGCGGGTCTAAAGAAGCGATGGAATTGTTTATTGCTTTCCGTGGCCGTAAGCCTACGATGGATGCATTGTTAGAAGAGCGGGGATTTTTGAAGAACTAGCTATGAATACATCCATATACTACAGTATTTCGCTAATTATATCTGACAAGTCTCCTCCCCCTTTCAGGGGGAGGACTAAGGTGGGGGTAATTTAAATAACCCCCATCCTAACCTTCCCCCTGAAAGGGGGAAGGAATATGAGACATACACATGCAACTCTGTAGTA
>JBEPVU010000031.1:0-11220 GCA_041690855.1 Gammaproteobacteria bacterium
ATACATCCGTGTACGCTCAAGTGCCGCTCCTGCGGCACATGGTTTACAAAAAGGGGGGACAACGGGCTAACTAAAGCTTGCGCAAAAAACAGGAAAATTCCGATGCGATGACTATATGCGAATAGCTCGGATAGGTTGGGTTGCCACGATTGCCTCGCGCATATTCTGTAAGCGCGAGGGGAGTTTGATTTAAATTTGAAATTGGTTCATATTCTTGTTCGATGTAATAGACAATTCTTTATTGTAATTTTCCTGAAACTGCGTTATTAAACCATTTATTGTACTTCCAGGGTATTGAGGTGCGTTTTTCATCGCCAGATCAAGATTACAAATCAGCTGAAAAAAAGCATTTCGCATTGTAAGTTCTGTAGATAAATAATCGTTTGCAATTTTAACAATATTTAGCCAAACATTTTTTGGATCGGCGCTATATTCACTTGTTTTATTTAATTGAACCTTAATCTCACGTATGGGATTGAGTTTTTTTAAAAAATTAGAGCTATGATTTCCTTGTGACTGTAATGTTTCACAAGATATTCTATCTTGCACAAATTTAAGGCAGATGTTGAGAGCAGACTCAGAAACGGGCTTATTTTGGTTTAAATTAGCTTGATTATTTTTATTTTTATCGGATAAAAATTCAAAGCCTGGGTCTTCATTATTTTGGTTTGAATCAGTTTGGTTATTTTTATTTTTATTGGATAAAAATTCAAAGCCTGGATCTTCATTATTGTTTGATTTTTGTGCAATTTCAGTAATATTAAATATCTCTTTTTTATGCTTAATTCCTAATTTATTCAATAATTGGTTTGTAGTGCTATCTAGAGCTTGAATATGCGCGTTTTCTACGTTCAAAATCATTTCCATTAGATTTGGATAAGTTTGCTTGATTGTTTCAAAATCAGAAGAAGATAAACTAAGCATCATAAAAATCACTCGTAACGCCTGTAAGCCGCCGACTTTATTTATATAGCTATTGGTTAGGTTTTTGATTTCCTCTGGATCCCCTTTTTTAAAAACTTCAGGAAAACTGACGGCTAGATAAGCAAATAGAATAGTAAAATCTCCGCAAGAGTAGCCATTGGTTTGCAAACCAGTTGGGATAATTGTGAAACCTGCATTAATAAAATGCTGATATTGTGTACCACTAGAGGCTCCACCGAATGAGTTAAATAATATTTTCTTATCATCAATAATAACTGCTAGCATCCAATGAGAATTACCTTGATTCACTGGGATTACTGTGACTTTATTCTTTCCTATTGGATAAGCAGCATCCATAGGGTTCCAGTCTTGTGTTATATACTTTTTGCTATAAGGATCGTTTAAGTTATAGGCAGAAGTAGGCAAAGCAGTAACTTGCATGTTCTTATTTTGATCAAGGTCGACTGTGGAAAAAAAAGGCGAGTGTTCCTCAGCACTTTTATGAACATAAAACTCGTTTGATAGTGTTCCATAATAATAATTAATCATCCGAATCGGTGTCTTTGTAACAGACGTTATTAAATTTATCAAAACATTTAGAAGCGAATGTTCAGACCACCATTTAGTAAGATCTAGTGATTGATTTGATATACTCTTCGTTATTATATGGTTAATTAGATTGTCATGCTTTATGTTAGGAAATTTCATAAATAATATAGTCTCCCAATTTATTAGGGTTGGTGAGTAATCAGCCTAAGCTAATTTTTTAACTATACTATAGCAGGCTAACCTTAAGAAAAGCTTAAGGCTGTACTCATATTGCAAAAATCATTCATCTAGCTTATAAAGAAAGCCTTTCTCAACATTCATTTTAGCCACAAGCAACCAGAGGCAAATTCAGTGCTTCAAAAAATCCAGGCATTAGGCCGCACCGGCTTGACATTTTGCAGTGATATCGGGCGTTCCGGGCTGTTTCTGGGGCGGACTTTATGGCGTAGGCCGCGTGCTAAGAGCTTTCCTTTACTCATTGAACAGATATTCTCGGTGGGAGTGCTTTCCCTGGTGATTATTGTATTATCTGGCTTATTTATTGGTATGGTGGTCGGGTTACAGGGGTATCATACCCTCAATAAATTTGGTGCGACACAGGAATTAGGACAATTGATAGCCCTTAGCGTGGTACGTGAGTTAAGCCCAGTGGTAACAGCCCTTCTATTTGCTGGCCGCGCAGGTTCTGCTTTGACGGCGGAAATCGGGCTGATGAAAACCACTGAGCAATTAGACAGTATGGAAATGATGGGAGTCGATCCTCTGTGGCGGGTGATTTCGCCGCGTTTCTGGGCGGGTTTTATTACTTTGCCGATTTTATGTATTATTTTCAGCGCGGTGGCGATTTTTGGCGGTTATTTAGTGGGCGTCGAATGGCTAGGGGTGGATGGTGGTTCGTTCTGGAGTAATATGCAGTCTTCAGTCGATTTTCACGAAGATATTATTAACGGTATTATCAAAAGTATTGTATTTGGTTTTGTCTGTACCTGGATTGCAGTGTTTCAGGGCTACGATACGGTACCTACAGCAGAAGGTATTGGCCGCGCAACCACGCGTACGGTCGTGTACTCTTCTTTGGCTGTCTTAGGTTTAGATTTTGTATTAACGGCTGTTATGATGGGGGGCTGGTAAGTGAAAGAACGCGCTATCGAAATTATTGTTGGCTTATTTATGCTGGCAGGGATCTTGGCTTTATTAGTATTAGCACTGAAAGTCAGCGGCTTAAGCAGTTATGCCAGTACGGATGGTTATAGTGTGACAGCTAATTTTGACAATGTCGGCGATTTAAAAGTGCGCGCGCCGGTGACGATTTCCGGCGTGAAAGTCGGCGAAGTCACAGGCATTAATTTAAATACTACTTCGTTTAAAGCAGTTGTGAGTATGCGGTTCTTTGCCAATCAAAATAAAATTCCTACCGATAGTTCAGCAAGTATTTTTACGCAGGGATTGTTAGGCTCAAATTATGTTAATTTGAATCCTGGCTTTGATGCAACGTTTTTAAAAAGCGGTGATGCGATCGATAATACCCATCCTGCCTTGATTTTAGAGAATTTGATTGGACAGTTGTTGTTTAGTTTGAAGAATTCGGGCAGTGATGAGGAAAAGAAATAGGTGTTTAAGGAGAAGCGAAAATATTATTCTTTCTGTAAGGTGATAAAGTTATGAAAAAAATTGCATTGTTTTGTCTGGGATTTTTCGCTTGTTTAATGAGCGTTGCCGTTTGGGCAGAGCCGCAGCCAGCGCCTGTAGTGATGTTGCAGAATACGTCGGATCAATTAATTGCGGCGCTCAAACAAAATAAAGCTTCCTTAAAGAAAAATCCTGATGTGGTTTATCAGATCGTTGATAAAATTCTGGTGCCGCATGTGGATTTAATGGGTATGTCGCGTTCTGTATTAGGCCGCGATGCCTGGACAACCGCAACGCCAGACCAGAAACAACGCTTTGCGGCGCAATTTAAAGATTTATTAATTCATACGTATGCTTCCGCATTATCCAATTATAATAATCAAACCGTGCAGTTTCTGCCGATTCGTGGTGGACTGAGCAGCACTCAGGCACGTCTTCAGGTCAATAGCCAGATTTTGCAACAGGGCGGTCCAGCGATTTCCGTAAGCTATCGATTAATTAAAGAAAATAATGATTGGAAAGTGTATGATTTCAGCGTAGATGGCATCAGTATGCTGGAAAGTTTCCGTTCCCAATTCGCAGCTGAGCTGAATCAAGGCAATTTAGATGGACTCATTAACAGATTAGCGGAACATAATCATCAGCCCGTTAATTCGTAATTTATATGACATCAACTCAATTACAAGTCGGCGCCGAGGGTATTACTAAAGTATCCGGCGCTTTAACATTTGCGACTGTCAATCAGCTTTGGCAGCAAAGCCAAAGCGTGTTTACGCGCAACAGTGCGCAAAAAATATCTTTTGATCTAGAAGCTGTTACGCAAAGTGATAGCGCTGGGGTCGCCTTGCTGCTGGCCTGGATACGTGCCGCACATACAAAACAAAAACAAATTATCTTTTTATCGTTGCCCATACAAATGCAGGCCATTATCAAAGTCAGCGGATTAGAAGGTATTTTAGAGGTCAAGTAATGGATAAATTAATTATAACCGGTGGCTTTTCGCTCGCAGGTGAAGTTCGTATTTCCGGCGCTAAAAATTCAGCGCTGCCTATTCTAGCGGCGACTTTATTAGCAGATGAACCCGTTACGCTGTCAAACATTCCGCATTTACATGATATTACGACTATTCTCGAATTATTAGGCGGCATGGGTGCGCAATTTACCATCAATGAACGTATGGGCATTGAAGTCGACACACGCGATATTGGTCTTCGTTATGCGCCTTATGAATTGGTACGCACCATGCGCGCTTCGATTCTGGTTTTAGGCCCTTTGCTGGCGCGTTATGGTGAGGCTACGGTTTCACTGCCGGGCGGTTGCGCCATTGGCGCCCGTCCGGTGAATTTACATATTAGTGGTATGCAGGCCATGGGCGCTGACATTCATGTGGAAAATGGTTATATCAAAGCCAAAGTGAATGGCCGGTTAAAAGGCACGCATATTGTGCTGGATATCGTAACGGTAACCGGCACGGAAAATCTGCTGATGGCAGCCGTTCTGGCAGAAGGCACAACAGTCCTGAAAAACGCGGCGCGTGAGCCGGAAGTCGAAGATTTAGCGAATTTTCTGAATACCTTAGGCGCTAAAATCATCGGCGCAGGCACCGACACGATTACCATTGAAGGTGTTGAGCAATTAACCGGCGGCAAGTATCGCGTGATGCCTGATCGGATTGAAGCGGGTACTTATTTAGCGGCGGCTGCCTGCACTCGTGGCCGTGTTCAAATTAAAGATATTTGTCCCGATACTTTAGAATCTATTTTATTAAAACTGGAAGAAGTGGGCGCTACCATTAATACCACGGGCAATACCATAGAATTAGATATGCGTAATCGCCGGCCGCGTGCAGTGAACGTGCGTACTGCCCCTTACCCTGCTTTTCCCACCGATATGCAGGCGCAATTAATGGCGATTGCTTTAACGGCGGAAGGCACGAGTACGATTACAGAGACGATCTGGGAAAATCGCTTTATGCATGTGCAGGAAATGCTACGCATGGGCGCAAATATTAAATTAGAAGGCAATACGGCTATTTGCACGGGCGTGGAAGAATTAACCGGCGCCCCCGTGATGGCCACGGATTTGCGCGCTTCCGCCAGTTTAGTATTGGCAGGGTTAATGGCCAAAGGCGAAACCTGTGTTGATCGCATTTATCATATCGACCGCGGCTATGATTGCATCGAAGAAAAACTCGCCCAATTAGGTGCGCGCATCCAGCGCATTACGGTTTAAAAATAATTCTAACCCGCAGGCTTCAATGCCATTGGCTAAAGGGAAACGATGCTGTCCAGGGTAAATAACCGTTAATTCGTCTAGTTTCAGATCTTCTTGCGCAATGCGCATGGATTTTGTTAAACGTGGTGCTTCGGTGAATTTAAATTCAAAACCGGAACGCTTGCTGCCTTTAACAATTAATAAATCTAGTTCAGCGTCATTATGAGTAGCCCAGAAATAACAATCATACGCGTCAATCGGCAGGGAGCAAATAATTTCTTCCAGAGCAAAGCCTTCCCAGGCGCTACCCAGTTTGGGATGTGACCATAATTCCATTTTATTTTGAATGCGTAATAAACTATTAAAAATACCGCTATCACGCAGATAAATTTTAGGGGATTTTACCTGTCTTTTTTTAATATTTTCATACCAGGGCTGTAACTGCCGAATAATAAATGTTTTTTCTAAAATATCCGCATAACGGCGGATAGTATTGTGGCTTAGCCCCAATGATTTGCCAATTTCAGAAGCGTTTAGGATATTGCCGTGTTAATGAAAAAGGCGCTACGATAGGATTACTTTGTATTAATCTGGATGTATCTCACCTGGAGAAATGCCAGGATTTTAAGGCAAAAATGCGGCTAATTATATTGCACAATTGCTCGATATTTCGTGTGCAACGGTTGATATTTATGTCTGTTCATAATTGACAAAACGTACTTTATAACGTACGATTAAGAGAATCATGCTATTTTAACTGAGGTTTGTATGACATCATTAACGGCAAGCGAAGCGAGAGGCAAGTTGTATCGTTTAATTGATGAAGTCGCTGCGTCACATAAGCCAGCGTTGATAACAGGTAAACGTTCTAATGCGGTGCTTATTTCAGAAGAAGATTGGAGCGCTGTACAAGAAACATTGTATTTATTGTCTATTCCTGGCATGGGAAAATCAATTAAGAAAGGATTAAAAACGCCTATTGAAAAATGTTTAAAGGACATTAACTGGTGACTTGGCGAATAGTTTTTACTAAGCAGGCACAGAAAGACGCGAAGAAATTAGCGGCTAGTGGCTTAAAAGAGAAAGCTACGCAATTATTAAGGCTTTTAGAAAAAGATCCATTTGCAAATTCACCTGCTTATGAAAAATTAATAGGCGATTTATCAGGGGCTTATTCTCGCCGAATTAATATACAGCACCGCCTGGTTTATCAAGTGTTAAAAAAGGAAAAAACGATTAAAGTAATTCGCATGTGGACACACTATGAGTGAATTGAATCACAATAACTTCTCATAAATCCGATAAGCCTTATATTTCTTTGCCCCCATTAACTTCAAACCAAAATTCATGGCTTTGTTGTCTTCTAAAATCCAAGAACATTCGCAGACATGATAGCCATATTGTGCGGCAAGCTGCAGATATTTAAGGTAAAGCAAGGGGCCTAATTGCAGCGATTGATATTCTTTGCGCACGCCTAAAATAGGAATACGTCCCTGATTAATGCTTTTTTTAACTTTAAGGTGCCAGAGTAATTTAAATAAACCAGTCGGTAATAAGCGGCCATTGCGAATTTTTGTTAGTATTTGATTAATGTCTGGCAGCCAGGCGCCAAAACCAGCTAATTTGCCATCGACTTCAACGATTAAAATAAATTCGGGAATGATGATGGCTTTCATTTCTTTAGCAAATAAGCGGAATTCAGCGTCCGACATCGGCACAAAACCCCAGTTTTTCTCCCAGGCTTCGTTATAAATCGCAAAAATATTGGCTACTTCTTCATCGTAGCGTTTCATATCCAGATGACGGAAAGTAATATTTTCTTCTTCGGCAGAGGCTTCTGCGCGGGCGAGTAAACGTTTATCGAATGCAGCTTCTCTTTGATCCAATAACCAGGCATGTAAATCTTTCGCTTTGCTATAGCCAGCGGTTTCAATTAAATCCGCATAATAAGGCGGATTTTGCGTCATCATTACAAAGGGTTTGGTATCAAAGGCGGAAATCTGTAAACCGCATTCATAGTTAGTCGAGGGATTCATAGGGCCTTGCAATACATTCATAGTATGTATTTTTACCCACTGTTCTACTGTTTGAAATAAAGCACGTGCAGTTTCAGGATTATTTTCACATTCAAAGAAACCCCAGAAAGCAGTTTTATCTTCGTGAAATTGATTATGCGCATGGTTAATAATGCCCGCAATGCGGCCAACGCATTTATTATTGTGGTAAGCGTTCCACAATTGTAATTTTGCCTGCTGATAAAAAGGATGTTTTTCGGTATTTAATAAATCCTTCACGGCAATTTTTAACGGTGGCACCCAATTGGTATCATGAGCATGTAAATGCCAAGGCAAGTCAATAAAATCTTTTTTGTCTTTTTTATTAATGACGGGGCGGATTTCTATAGTCATTTTTTTTCCTTATTTAAGGCTCACATATTTCTTGATTCTTAACTAATGCCTCGATAATAACATCCGCCGTATGATTAATCTGTTCTTCCGTATGAGTGCAAGTAATAAAAAAACGTAAGCGGGCGCTATTTTTTTCTACGGCGGGATAAAAAATAGGTAAGGCATAAATGCCGCGCGCTTTCAATAGGGCGCTTAAGCGAATCGCTTTGGCGTCTTCGCCGACAATCACGGGAATAATCGGTGTGTTTTGACTAAGGCCGGTATTAATCCCTGCTTGCTGTAAACGAGATAATAAAAGCGCCGCGCGTTTTTGCAGTGTGCCGACACGTTCCGGTTCACGTTTTAACATTTGAATGGCGGCCAGCGCCGCGGCAGTATTGGCAGGTGAAATACCCGCGGAATAAACAAAGCCGCTGGCGCCGAATTTTAAGTATTCGATTAATGCGGCGGAACCCGCGATATAACCACCACAACTGCCGAAAGATTTGCTTAACGTACCCATCCAGATATCGACATCCGTTGGCTGTAGTTTAAAATATTCACGTATTCCCGCGCCAGTCGCGCCTAATGTGCCGATCGAATGCGCTTCATCTACCATTAAAAATGTATGATAACGTTTTTTTAGTTCAATTAATTGAGGGACGGCAGGAATGTCGCCATCCATGCTGTAAATACCTTCGGTAATAATCAGTGCGCGTTCATAATAGGGGCGATGTTTTTTTAATAATTCCTCCAGCGCCGCGAAATCATTATGTGGAAACGCCAGCCGTTTAGCGCCTGAGAATACTGCGCCTTGTAAAGCGCTATTATGGATTAACACATCGTGTAAAATTAAATCATTGGCGCCAAATAAATGGGTAATAGTGGACACATTAGTAGCATGGCCTGCCGAAAATACCACGCAATCTTCCGCGCCAATGAGTTCTGCAATCGCTTGTTCCAATTGTGCATGAATAGGTTTTTCACCGGCAATTAAACGGCTGGCGGAAACGGAGGTGCCATAGTGATGAATAGCATTAATGGCCGCTTGATTAACCATCGGATCGCCTGACATGCCTAAATAATTGTAACCACAGTAATTAATGTATTGTTTACCCGCCAGTTGCGTGGTGTCGCGTGCAGTGCCTTCATTAATATTAAAAAACAAATCGTGGGCGCCTTTATGTTGCAATTGTGCTTGGGTTTGTTTGATGGCAATAAAACCTGGGAATTTATCGATATGGGTCGAGTCCGCTCGTTGTGCGGCTGGAATAATTGTTTTCGGTTCAGCCAGATTATAGTGTTGCCTGAGCTGCGATAATTTTTCAACTAATAGTGTGATACTGATTTGTTCAGTCATCAGACTGGGATCAAGCGGACATGCTAATTTTTTTTCTAAATCGGCGGTGAGTTGTGTTAATAAAATCGAATCGAAACCATAGGCGGCCAGGTTTTTATCGGGATTGATATCTGCCGTAGGAATATTTAATTTTTGCGCCGCCCATTGGATTAACCACTGTTTTAAGTCGTGTGTCGGTATAGTAGATGGCTGTGTGCTGGCGGCTTTGTCCAGCCAGGTGTGTAAATTTTTTAATTTGCCGTTGATATATAAATCGCGTACTAAACGCCGGCGTACTTTGCCGCTGGTGGTTTTTTTCAGGGTGCGGAGTGGAATTAATACAATGCTGTAAACGCGTAAGCTATGTTGTTCTGCTATTGTTTGACGAATGGCATTGAAAATTTCATTCACGTCATCGTGCGCAAGGTTGCTTTTGATTTCAGTGACGATGACTAAGCATTCTGTGTTGGCTTTTTCAATGGCGAATGCCACGGTGGAACCTGGGCGTAATAAGGAATGCGCGGTTTCTACAGAGGCTTCGATATCCTGGGGGTAGTAATTGCGGCCGCGGATGATGATCAGGTCTTTTAAGCGGCCGGTGATGAATAATTCGTTGTTTTCTAAAAAGCCTAAATCGCCTGTGCGGAAGAAAGGGCCAGCGCCGTCTGTGGTGTAGGCTTGGAAGGCTGCGAGGGTGAGTTCGGGTTGGCGCCAGTAGCCGTGGGCGACGCTGGGGCTGGCGACCCATATTTCGCCGATTTCGTTTGTTTGGCAAGGTTGTTTTGTTTCGGGGTTAACGATTTTTAATTGGTAATCGGGGGCTGGGTGACCGCTGCTGATCAGGTTGATTGCAGGATGAGAATGTGACGCAGAAATAACTTTATTATCTGACAACGCACTTTTATCAACGGTTTTGAGGGTGGGGCGGGTGGTGTGTTTTTTGGGGCCGGCGATGAATAAGGTGGTTTCGGCCATGCCGTAGCAGGGGTAGAAGGTGGTGCGGCGGAAGCCGTAGGGGGCAAAGGCTTGGGTGAATTTTTCCAGGGTGTCGGCGCGGATGGGTTCGGCGCCGTTGAGAGCTAGTTCCCAGCAGCTTAAATCGAGATCGGTTTTGTCTTCTTCGTTGATGCGTTCTGCGCAGAGATCGTAGGCGAAATTAGGCGCAACGGAGATGGTGGCGCGGTAGTGTGAAATCGTTTGTAGCCAGCGCAGTGGACGTTTTAAAAAGGTCATGGGCGCCATTAAGCGGCAGGGGAAGCGGCCATAGAGGGTTTGTAAAATCGCGCCGATGAGCCCCATGTCATGATAAGGCGGTAGCCAGCTGACGGTTTGGCTTTCTTCGGTTAAGCCGCATTGTTGGTAAATAGTGGCAAGGTTATGTAGTAAGTTGCCGTGACTGATCATCACGCCTTTAGGATCGCCGGTCGAACCAGACGTGTATTGTAACAAGGCTAATTGATCAGCGGTGATAATAGGTTGTTGCCAATGTGCCGCTAAGGCGCTGGACAGATGATCGGTTGCTAACCAGTTTAAATCAGCAAAATGCCATTCGCTGTGTTCGTGCATTTTTTCGTGGGAATGATGGCCTAGCAGTTCACTGACTTTGGTGAGTAAAGAAAAGTGGCTTGTCTGTACGGGATGATTTAATTGTTTTAATTTATGAATGATTTCTGTGGTGGATAAGCATAATGCCGGTTGTGCGTTGTCGATAATTAATTGTAATTTCGTGGCTAATTCCTGCGCTTGTGGCGGATAAGTGGGGACGGCAATCGTGCCTGAATATAAACACCCTAAAAAAGCAGCGATAAAATCCAGGCCAGGCGGATAAACTAATAAAATACGATCGCCGGCTTTAGCATTTTGTTGAATCAGTGCCGCAATCATGCGGGCTTTTTCAGCCAGTGCGCGATAAGTAATTTCAGTGATGTTGTTAAGATCGCCATCGATTAAAAAAGTATACGCTGTTTTGTCGGCAACGGTCGTTAGATTATTTTCTAATAACGCAATAAAATTGTTAGGTAATCCGGACACACTATTCTCCTGGCAGGCGGCTTATAACCAACCTGTTTTTTTATACCACTCATACGTTAATTTTACGCCTGTCGCCCAATCCACTTGTGGGTGCCATTGTAATTCACGTTGAGCTTTCTCGCTGTTGCAAACCCAATGGGGTTGCAG